>NZ_JH556653.1:1095070-1096136 GCF_000179595.2 Acetivibrio cellulolyticus CD2
ACATTCACCGTTATTGTTCCGTTTGCTGGATCAGTTGCTTTTGAATATGTAAGTGTATCTCCATCGATATCTGTTCCTACTACTGTTCCTGATACTGCTGTATCTTCTGGTGTTGTTACACTGTAATCAGGTACTGTTGGCGCATCATTTACTGGAGTTACTGTTATTGTTACTGTGCTTATCGCTGTTCCGCCTTTTCCGTCACTTACTTCTACTGTAAAGCTGTCTGTTCCGTTGTAGTCTTTGTTCGGTGTATATATCCAATTACCGTCCGCTGCTACTGTTACTGTTCCGTTTGCTGGATCAGTTGCTTTCGTATATGTAAGTGTATCTCCATCGATATCTGTTCCTACTACTGTTCCTGATACTGCTGTATCTTCTGGCGTTGTTACATTGTAATCAGGTACGGTAGGTGCATCATTTACTGGAGTTACTGTTATTGTTACTGTGCTTATCGCTGTTCCGCCTTTTCCATCACTTACTTCTACTGTAAAGCTGTCCGTTCCGTTGTAGTCTTTGTTTGGTGTGTATGTCCACTTACCATCTGCTGCTACTGTTACTGTTCCGTTTGCCGGATCAGTTGCTTTCGTATATGTAAGTGTATCTCCGTCCACATCTGTTCCAACTACTATTCCTGATACTTCTGTATCTTCTGGTGTTGTTACATTGTAGTCAGGTACTGTCGGTGCATCGTTGCTTCCGCCTACATCTATTGTTACTGTGCTTATTGCTGTTCCGCCTTTTCCATCACTTACTTCTACTGTAAAGCTGTCTGTTCCGTTGTAGTCCTTGTTTGGTGTGTATGTCCAATTACCGTCCGCTGCTACTGTTACTGTTCCGTTTACTGGATCAGTTGCTTTAGTGTATGTAAGTTTATCTCCGTCTACATCTGCTCCAACTACTGTTCCTGATACTGCTGTATCTTCTGGTGTTGTTACATTGTAGTCAGGTACTGTCGGTGCATCGTTGCTTCCGCCTACATCTATTGTTACTGTGCTTATTGCTGTTCCGCCTATTCCATCACTTACTTCTACTGTAAAGCTGTCTGTTCCGTTGTAGTCCTTGT
>NZ_JH556653.1:1096236-1172473 GCF_000179595.2 Acetivibrio cellulolyticus CD2
GTCCACTTACCATCTGCTGCTACTGTTACTGTTCCGTTTGCTGGATCAGTTGCTTTCGTATATGTAAGTGTATCTCCGTCCACATCTGCTCCAACTACCGTTCCTGACACTGGTGTATCTTCTGGCGTTGTTACATTGTAGTTAGGTACAGTTGGTGCGTCATTTACTGGGAATACATCTATTATTATTGTACTTATTGCTGTTCCGCCTTTTCCATCACTTACTTCTACTGTAAAGCTGTCTGTTCCGTTGTAGTCTTTGTTCGGTGTGTATGTCCATGTTCCATCTGCATTAACTACTACTGTTCCGTTTGATGGATCACTATCTTTCGTATATGTAAGAGAATCTCCATCTATATCTGAACCATCTACCTTATCTGATATAGGAGTATCTTCGTCTGTTGATAAACTGTAACTTGGTGCAGTCGGATTATTATTTGGGGTTACTGTTGGAAGTGTACCTTTAAACAAAGAATTGTGAGCTTCCAAATGGCTACCGCTCGGACCATCACTTAGTGAATTAGCAATAAAGTTGCCCTCTACATTTCCAAATCCATTAGCAACCCAATCTGCATTTGGAGCTAAAACGGATCCTTTAATTGTTATATTGCTATTCCATAAAGAAGTAGCTTCATAAAAATTCCACAAGAAGTACTGTCCATTTTCAGTAGTTGCTGTTGATCCTTTGTAGAATATAGAATAATTTCCAAAGCCAACATTATCCCCACCTACATTTATTAAAACTGTAGATTTCTCCGGAACTACAATATTAATTTGATATATGCTATTAAGAGAAAATCCACTTCCGTCTATATTGTTTCCATTAATTGAGAAAACATTTAAAACTGGATCAGTGCCTTCTAAAACTAATTGTCCATAAGTAATCTTCGAAGTACCGTTAGTAGCATATTTAGCCCACGTTTGTGATGCATTCTGCAAAAAAGTTCTTGCTGCACCAAAATCGATTATATCTGCTCGAATTGGATTCGCCACTCCATTAGGATGAGTCATATCATATTTTATTATATTGCTTGTCGGAGAGATAATTGTATTCCCATTCAGATTTTGAGCGCTGGTAATATTCACATCCCCACCAACAATCAAATCTGCTCGTGTTGTCGACCTTTCAAGTTTGCTACCTACTGCATAATTTGAATAAGTCGCATTACCTCCAACAGCCACTCTTCCTTCTGAATCAACATTACTTTGTGTGTGGTCACCAAGAATAAATAGATTAAAACCGTTAGCAATTCCAAAATTAGTACTTTGATCATAATCTCCCAGGTAATCGGCTGCTTGAACTAGAAAAAAGTTAGCAGAAACTATATTGACTGTAATCAATAAAGTCAAAAAGATAGATAAGTATTTTCTTGTCACGATCTTATTCCCCTTTAAAATAAAAATATCTATATAATCTCATTGTCCAATTATAAGTATCTATCTGTAATATGTAAGAAATGAAGTTTTTGTAAACTTATTAGGAAATGAGTTTTATTCTCACAAACATTTTAACATAATAATATAATTTTTACTACCAATTTTTTCTTAATTTCTTCTTCTCCAACCAATCAACTCACCAAGTGCTAACTCCCATCAAAATACGTTTTGCAGCTATCTCCAAATCTTTATATACCTGCCTAATAAACCAATAATATTAGTGTCCTATAAAAAATTATCTACTATACTTTGGTAGAATAAATATTACTATTACAAACAACCCTATCTGACGGCCTAAAAATCAGTTATTTATTACCCCAATATGTGGGTAATAAACAACAAAAAAGATTTTGAGTAAAAATAAATTAGATTTTCACGTATCATATTTGGGTCAAATAAGGCTAGACCGTGAAATTATAGCCGATTTTATATTTTGAATATTCCTACCCTTAGAAAACTATTAGTCCATTGTCAATACACACTGCAAGATCCAACTTCCTGCGCACTCCTTTGAAATCGATCTCCAGAAGAATCTGCCTGCTTTTTTGCTCAAGAATGGCAATAACTATGCCTTCACCAAAGTGTTTGTGGCTAACAATCGTTCCTTCGCCTATTTCATTGATTGCATTATTATGGATAACCTGCTCCACTTCTTTGACAAAAGTCGATCTGGCTGTTTTTGATCCTGGACTTATAAGATACAGATATTCCTTCGCTCTGGTAATGCCCACGTAGAATAGCCTTCGCTCCTCCTCTAAAGCGGAATAATCATTATTTTTTCCCGCCGATTCAACAGCATTTACACCTGGAATCTCCTCCTCAGTCAAATCAACCATGAATACAACATCATACTCCAAACCTTTGGATGAATGTATTGTAGTAAGTGTAACTGCTCGTTTATAATCAATTTCTCCCAAGTTGTATGACGAGCGGTGTAGCGAAGTAGAACGCCCCGCCGGGCTTTCAAATAATATTTGCAGCTCTTCAATGCGCTCTAAAAAATCCGAGATGGTCAGGCACCCCTCAGCAATTGTTTCTAAAATTCCAAACATCCTGTACAAATATTCAAAGGACAGGCCTGTGTTTTCACAGTATTCCTTAACATAACCAATATAATTAAAACTGCGCTCAATATAATTTAACGCAAGTGAAGGATTCTTTTTCGCCAATTTTGCGAATTCAATTTTGAGTTCTGCAAGCCTGCTTTGCTGATAAGTTTTAATTTCATCACTCTTTATAATCCTATCAATAATTTGCTCCTCTAAATTACCATTCAAGGCATTTTCCAGCATAGTCTTTGAAATATATCGATTCATTTTGTAATAGATTCTCGAAAATGCTTCAACATCATGAGGATTTAGTGCAAAATTCAGAAACGCAAGGACATCAAGTACAATCCAATGACTAAAGTATGATAGCTTATTTTGTTTTACTCTAAACGAAATCCCCCTGCGGTCCAATGTATCTGCAATCACAACAGAAGATAGGTTATTGCGATATAGTACAGCCACACTCCTGCATTCTTTTACATGCAACTGAAGTTGCTCAATCAAATATTTCAACTGCTCCCGATCACCCTGAACCTGGATTATAAACGGGTCGCACTTTTCATTGTTATCAGTTTTGTGCTTTTTATCAAATCGCTGCTTATTTTCTCTTATAAATTTGCTGCTTATCTCAACAATGTTCTTTGTTGAACGATAATTATTCTCAAGTAAAAACACACTACATCCTTTGAACTCGTGCTTAATATCTAGGATGTATTTAGGCTCAGCTCCCCTGAATCCATAAATTGATTGGTCATCATCAGCAACAATAAAAAGGTTGTTATTCTGTGCGTTTACAATTAGTTTCAATATTTCGAACTGTATCTTCGACAGATCTTGTCCCTCATCCACCTGCACAAAGGAGTATTTATTTCTATAATGCGAGAGTATATCAGGACATTTCACGAGAATACTGTAAGCGTACGTAAGCATATCATCAAAATCAATAAAAAGGTTGCATCTCTTATATTCTTCATATGCTTTAAAAATAAGCGGAAAGTTTTTTGCGCTAAAATTATAATTCTCAAAATCTTTTATCATCTTGTTTTTTACGAATCCAATTTCATTGATCAAATTCTCTAATTCATCATCATTAATTTTCGAATTATTTATTTGTTGGTAAAGGCCTCTTATGATTTTTCTTTTATTTTCTTCAATCTTTTCCTCACCCTCAATCATCTTGAGCCACTTTCCCTGTCTATTCTCATAATCCCTCACAATTCGCTTGCAAAAACTGTGCATTGTTGCAAAGTGTACTTTTCCTCCAATATCTGTACCATATATCTTATTAAACCGATATTCCATTTCTGCCCGTGCTGCTTTGTTGAAAGTTAACGTAAGAATGTTTTCAGGCTTTACTCCACACTCTAAAATAAGGCATGCAATTCTTGCCGTAATTACAGTTGTCTTACCACTCCCTGGACCAGCCAGAACTAACGCATGACCATTTACATGATTCACTGCCTGCATATGCTGTTGATTCAAATTTATCTTGTATTTTTCCTTAAATTCAATTACACTCATCTGATTCTTCCACCTTTTTTCATACAAGCACTACATCACTACAAAAGCCTCAGCATTATCTATATTAGATATTGCAAAGTCAGGTTTTATTATACCCGACTTTTATCTATAATCAAATACGATAACATTAAAATACTACTGGCATTCAGTGCAGTACATCTTTAGAGAATTACCTCTTAAATTTCTTAAACAAAAAGGCTATCTCCTTAAAGATAACCTTTTACCTTCTTGCTTCTATTATAAAGCTCATACTTCCGCAGATTTATTTCACTAATCATTTTCCTGAATGACTTTCCTCATGATTACACCATACCAGGAATAATCTTCATTGAAGTATTCCGGACCAACTACACAATGAAATTTGCCATTTAAAAGCCATCTGTATGAATTTTCTGCAGAAGACGAATACTGCCTGTCAACAAGCCAAATATTTTTCTTTCCTTTGACAAAGCCCTCCAAATCAGAGCCCGCCTCACCGTTAGGCGCAAACGCTGAATAGGAACTATACCCTTTAAATCCCTGACTAAGATATAAGTAATGCTTGTTGTTGGGGAAATAATATGAGAAAGTGCCAAAAGTATGCTCATCGCTATGAACAAATATATCATCCGGAGTAATTGTGTCTTCTAAATAGTTTCTGACCTCAAACATCGGCCCGCTATATCTTAGCATATTTATCTGTCTAATAGGGTCTAAGGAAAATATCAGCAGGAGAATCACTATAAATATTGATATATCCTTGTATTTAATATTCGAAATGCCATATGCAGCTGCTAATAGGAACAACCCTACTACCGGAAAAATATACCGGTCAACAAAAATTGGTCTAACCTCTGCAGATACTTTTACAGCAACTGCAAGGGTTGTAATATAGATAAGAATTGCATACGCTGATAGCATCCCTTCCTTTTTGCGGTTTGTATATGCCTGACTTATTCCCCAAAACGCAAATCCAACAGCTATAAGGAATGAAGGTAGGATAAAATCAAACCCGTTTGCAAACTTTGCCTTAAATGGATATATCAGCGCCTGCCATATTACCCCTCTTGTAACATCAGGTATCCAAAAATCCTTAGAAACCTTTGAAATCTGTCCCACTAAAGTCATAGCCCATGGCAAAAAACCACCCATAGTAGCAATTGCCATAACCACATACTTCAAAAACTTCTTTTTCTCAAACCGTAGTATAAGGTACAATACCAGAATTACATTGGCAATAGTTACAGCAAGCAGAGCAAAATAATGCGTATAGGCAGCCCCAAGGGAAAATACTCCAAGCATTATAAAGTCCCATGTCTTACCCTTTTCTGTGCACAAATAAGCATATACTGCCGCACCTGTTACAAAAAAGGCAGCCCAGGTATACATTCTTGCCTCTTGCCCCATTGAAAGACTCATTGGCACTATAAGTACAATAACCCCAAAAATCCAGCCGGTAAAGTTGCCAAAAGCTCTTCTCACCGGACCTGCGCCAAGTACTGCAAGCATCAATATACCAAGTACTGAGAGCAATCTTAGAGAAGCTTCCGTTCTCCCAAACATAAGTGTGACAACTCTGAGCATTATAAAATACAAGGGAGGATGGCTATCTCCTGCAGTGATTTTCCAGATTTCAGGTATTGAATGAGTTGATACTGCTGCGGAATACGATTCATCAAACCAAAGGGATTCGTGCCCACTTCCGTTTGTAAGGTATATAAAACCCAATATAAGAGTCAAAGGCCACAAAATAAACCAGACAAAATTGCTGCTCCGAGCCTTTAAGTATATATTGCATAAAGCACCTGATAAAACCTTGATTTTTTTTCTAATCTCAAGTTTCAAGCATGCTGCAGATATGGCCTTCCATACTTTCAGCAACCAACTGCAAATAAACTCCAACCATTTTGCATGGCGAAAAGCGCGATCAAACCAAACACTCAGTCGGGTACTTTCTTTTTTCCTTAGAATAGACCCATCGGAAACACTTAAATCCCTCCCGAAGAACCCATACCACAGCAGCACCGCCAAAATAACAGCAAGCATTATCATAATAGTCCCAGCTGTACCAGTTCCATAAAACCAATTTCTGAAGAAGTGCCTGTACATATAGTAAGATATTGCGTCCCATTCAAAGATCCTGTAGGAATAATAGACATTAAGAATTAATCCCAGAAAAATCAGTATTGCAATAACAGGTTTCAGTAACGGAAGTGTAATATAATAAAACTTTTGAAAACGCCCCGCCCCATCAATTCCAGCGGCTTCATAACACTCTTTGCTTATATTCTGAATACCTGAGAGCAGGAAGATTGTCCATAAAGGGACATAATGCCATACTGTAATTATTATCATTACCCAGAGCACTATTTCATCTGAAAACCAGTTAATTCTATACTGTACAAGGTGCAGCCAGTCAAACATAATCTTGTTCAACAAACCATAGTCCTTATTAAAATATGTGTCCCATGCAGCCTCCAGCAAGAAGCTCGGCATAATAAAAGGAAGAAACAAGATAGTCCTTGATATCCCACTTAGCTTGAACTTTCTGTTTAAAGCTATTGCAAGCATCAAACCTATAGCAAGACACAAAATATTGACAATAACAACATACATTGCAGTATTATAAAGACTTCTTCTAAATGTCTCTTCCATTGCACCATTTGACCCTGTGGCGACAAATATATAGTTTTTCAAGCCCATAAAAGGTGCAGTAAATTTGGTAAAAAACTGTTTCCATGTAGCAGGCTTTAAGTCAAGGAAAGATACATATATAGCTTGAATCAGTGGAAACAGCTGGAAAAATAAAATACATAAAAAAGCAGGCATCAACAACAAATATGGATGTGATTTACTTTTTCTAACTTTGGACATTTTTCCAGATGTAATTCTCTCTCTCATTTTTGCACCCCTTTTATACGCTATTTAAATCTCCCAATAAAATGTAATTACTCTTTAAGTGCTCCTCCGGTTAACCCTTTCATGAAGTTCTTCTGCACAACAAAGAAAATAGCAAAAATAGGAATGCTCGAAAGCGGAGCTGCAAAAAAGCGGTTATTATCATAGCTTGGCCAAAGTGCAACCGTCTTCATGTTATCCGAGGTCATCAGTACATCAACTAAAAGTCTTTCATCCCATACAAGCATCAAAAGAAGCATTGCTGTTACAACAATTCCAGAACTTATAAGAGGTAGAAGTATTCTTGCCATTATGCCAAAAGTTGAGCACCCATCTACCCTTGCAGCCTCCTCAATCTCCACAGGTATAGAAACAATAAATCCCCTTAACATCCAGATGCTAAAGGGCAGATACATTACTGCATACATAATCGCAAGTATATAATAGCCATTATATGTGTTATAGAATTTTATTCCGGAAATGTCCTGAATTCTCTTTATCGATACCGCAAAAGGCAAGAAATATGCTATAGTAGGGATAAGAAGAGGAAATACTACAAAAATGCTGAACATATTAAGCCCGGTAAATTTATACCTGGCTAAGGCATAAGCCGCAGGCAACGCTATTGCCAATCCCAGTATTATACTCATTGAGGATAGAAAAATACTGTTTTTCAAGTAGCTCATAAAACCTTGTTGTCTAACAAACTGAGGCATTCTAAAATTGTCAGTTATAATATAATTAAAAGAAGCATTGAGCAAAGTAATGATTGGAATTATTGAAATAGCGATAAACAAAATAAGTATTCTATCAGCAATCTTGTCTGATAAGCTATCATTAGTTTTACACATTTCTTCCTTCACCATTCTATCCACTCCTCGATAACTATATACTACCAATAAGTCGATTTCAAACATGTTATGGAAACTATTTTCCCCTGTTTATACTAACCCCTATTGAAGCAATATTTCATTCCCTAGTAGTTTAATATTTTTGTCAATGCCTCCAATTGATCCATCTCTCTTTTTACAGTAAAGGAGTTCATTATAAAATACTCCGACCATTCTTCATAAGTAGATTTTATTATATTATAAGATTGACTGTACTTGATTTTTGCAGTTTTGTAATCTTTAAGCCCCTTGTAAGCCCGACCAAGATTCAGATATACTTCTGCCAGTTCATCCTGGGTACAGCTGATTTGATTTATATCATCCTTGTAAATGATATCGTTTAACAAATTCTTTCCTTCAACATACTTTTCCGCTTGTATCAAAGCTTCCGCCTTATATGTCTCCAGCTTAACCCTATACTTTTCATAGTGGGAGGGTATAATATTTAACGCTCTATTCGCCGATTCAAGTGCTTCAAGTGATCTATCCGACCTTACCAGCATTTCCGTTAAGTAATACCAGTCTAAAAAGTTTCTATCATACAACCTGTTTCTTTCCTGTAGAGCCTTGATTCTCTCTTTATGATATATGGGATACACATCTTTTGCCGGTACAAGCCCGTTATCATACCACCTTAAGACTAAAGGCGGCACATTATCATCTAACTGATCGTCGTCTTTTCTCGTTATAATAAACTCAGGCTTTCTTTCATTTTCACTCCCAGAAAGATTGGTTAAAGCCATTTCATTATATTTAATGTTACTGACTTTTTTGGGAGTACCTTTAAATGAGATAATATCCAGATTATATCCAGCCTCAAAACCCAAATTCCATCCCAATAATAGTTCAGGAATTTTATCATCAGTTATGTCTATAAACTGAGCCCAATCAAGCCCTATAATATTTATCTTATAATCCTCATGCCAAATATTCTGCCATTCACCATGCCTGTTTTTTAATACAATTGCACCGAAACCGTTACCAGATTCGTTGTCTTTATATGTAACAAGCATTTCATCCTGTCCATCACTTTCAATGTCTACAAGCTGTATAGCATCAGCTCCATTTGGATGCGTGGGATATAAAAACTTCGTCCCTTGAGGCAAGAATTTTTCTGCTATAATCTTAATATCTTCTGCACTACTGGTCGCTATCTGTGAATAATAAGGAGGCCCAATTATGCTGCCTGGTGCCGGCAATAGATCGCACCCCGTTACCATAGATAATACCAATAAGTTAAATAATATATAAAACCCCTTTAATTTCATATGAATTCTCCATTTCAGCCAGAATTCTTTGTAACTTAATTCTATAGCATTAAAAATATTAAATGGTTACCAAATGTTTAAAAAGTAAAATCAATTTTAAAGACAACCAACACCCATTTCATAAAATTTTATCCACTATTACAACTGGATTTCTTTAGACAAAGGAAGATATATCTCTACCCTTGTACCCACTCCAAATTCACTGCTAATCTCAAGCCTGCCATTATGCAGACTTATTATTTCATCACATATGGCAAGTCCTAATCCATTGCCTGAAAAAGAAGTACTAACCTTATAAAACTTTTCTTTTACCTTTGGCAAATCATCTTCAGGTATTCCAATTCCGGAATCTTCAATGCCTATTAAAACTTCATCCTCTTTAGATTGACATGATATCTTTATTCGTCCGCCTTCCTGTGTATATTTAAGTGAATTATCGAGGATATTTATCATTACCTGCTTTAATCTGTTTCTGTCAGCCTTTATTAAAGCCATATCATATTCAATCTCTAGTCCAAGATCAATTCCCTGTCTCTGCGCTCTAGGATTCATCTGGTTTCTTATTTCGCAAATAAACTCACCAACATCAATTGCTTCCATGCCTAAAGAAGCACTCTTAGAGGTAAGCTTAGAAAAGTCCAGCAGTTCATTTACCAAAAGCGCCAACCTGTCAGTTTCATTTTCAATTATCCCAAGACCTTCCTTAATCTCACCCATATCAGTAAAGCCGCCCGAGTTTAAAGTTGCAGCCCATCCCTTTATTGATGTAAGTGGCGTACGGAGTTCATGAGAAATTGATGCAATAAAATCATTTGTGAGCTTCTGATGATTTGATAGTTCCTTTGCCATGTAATTAAGGGTAATAGCCAGCTTACCCACCTCATCGTCATATCTTTTAGGAACGCGAACATCCAACTTGCCTTGCGCTATTTCCTCCGCAGCAATTGTAATTTCCTTAACCGGCTTAATTATTGTAGTGGAAAGAAAATAACTCAAAAGCAGCACAACCAGTAAAATTGCTATATCTACCAATAGAAGAACCAAACCATCCATTACCATTATCCAGTTAACTTTAGAAAGTGTCGAAATCAATCTGACAACTCCAATTACCTTATCATCTACTTTTATAGGATGTGAAACAGAAATTGCTGTATCATTTGTAAATAAAATATTACCTATGGAATTAGAAGGCTTGCCTTTTAAAGAACTCTCAACATCAGAACTGTTTACCTTATATCCAACACCCAAACCTTCTATAGAATCCGCCAGAACTATTCCATCACTATCAATAATCTGAACCTGGGAACTTGTGGTTCGCCTGATACTATCCAATAACGTTTTAGCACTTTTTTGCAAATTATCTTTTCCAGTATAAAGATTACACGAATTTGCCGCAAACATGGCTTCTCTCTCTAAAGTCATTTCTGTATTGACGTAATAATATTGTCTTAACATAAATATAAGAATTAAACTAAAAATAGTAACCGTTAACAGACTAATTATGAGATAGCTTCCTATCAACCTGCCTCTTATGCTTTTCAAACTATTCACCCTTTCTCCACAGGTAGCCGCGTCCCCATAAAGTCTCAATATACTTTGGATTGGATGGATCATCCTCTATTTTTTCTCTTATTCGTCTTATATGAACATCTACCGTCTTAGGGTCTCCTACAAAATCCTCTCCCCAAACAATATTTAGAATTTCATCTCGCGTAAATGCTTTATTTATATTGTTTATGAATACTTTCATCAAGCTGAATTCTCTCGGAGTGAAGTCTAAAAGCACATCATTTTTATATATACTTTGCGCCTCCATATCAACTCTAAATGGACCTATATGAATTTCAACACTGGAATTTTGCTTGCCTGCACGTCTCAGAATTGCCTTAATTCTAGCTACAAGCTCCATAGGACTAAATGGTTTTATTATATAATCATCTGCCCCTAATTCAAGACCTCTCACTTTGTCAAGGTCTTGTCCCCTTGCAGTAAGCATGATCACCGATAATGATGGGTAATCGCATGATATTTCCTTACAAACCTGAAATCCATCCATATCAGGAAGCATTATATCTAATAAGACCAAATCTGGCTTTTCAAATTTGACCAATCGTAAAGCCTCATGCCCTGTACCAGCTTCCAGAACTTCAAAATTATTTCTTTTCAGATTTGTAATAATAAAGCTTCTTATAGATTTCTCATCGTCTACAACTAAAATTCTCGCCCCCATAAAATACTTCCTTTCCCCAACTTAAAACAATAATTTAATTATATCAAAAACCTCGAAAGAAAATTAGTCCCAATATTACTAAAAAGTTAATATCAACATTGTAAATTGCAGAAACATATTTATGATACAAATTAAATAAAAACTTTATAATAATTAATCAGACATTCTATATGATTAAGAGTATAATATGTTAAATGCAGTAACACAAGCTATGAATTTATTATATTGGAGGAATTATAATGCAAAAAAGCAACTTTATCTGGGGATTTTTACTGATTATTTTGGGCGGACTGTTGTTGTCCTCAAACATATTCAACTTTAATTTTTTAACACCAATGCTTTTTTTACCAATACTTGTACTTGGCATAGGTCTTTCTTTTGAAGCAAGTTATTTCATAAACAGAAGAGCTCCTGGTCTTTTGGTACCCGGAGGAATTCTATCAACAATCGGACTGCTGTTCTTTTTTGAAGTCACCACCAACTGGCAATTTGCAAGCCGAACCTGGCCAATATATGTTTTATCTGTTGCTATAGGCCTCTTTCAGCTCTATCTTTTTTCCGGAAAGCCAAAGGGACTTCTAATACCAATCTTTATACTCTTAGCAGTTACAGTATCATTCTTATCAATGACTATTTTAAGCGTTTTCAACTCATTAATTAACTTCAGATTAGTAATATCCATACTCTTGATCTTATTTGGGCTCTTTATTGTAACAAAGAAAAGCACAGGTCAAAAAGAATGGAATTAATTTTACCAAGCTATGCAAAGAGCCGTCAGACTTATTTTAATGTCTTACGGCTCTTGTTTTGATTTTATAGCGTTAATCTATCATATCTTTCTTCTTTCTTAAAAATCGGTATACCAGCAGTATTATAATTAATAAAGCAACACACCCACCAATAATCAAAACTACAGTTATACCACTTAAAGGCGTGCTTGCGGAATTAGTTTCTTTGTTGTTTATATTATTTTGTGTTACCTCAGGGTCTTTAATAGTATTCTCTTCATTTTGATTCACTTTATTAGTTATATTAGGGTTATTGTCATTTTGATTTTCTGGCTCTGACGGATACTTTATTTTTTTCGTTGCTATGTTGTCTTGTGAATCCTTTACCATAAAATCAATATCATAATTAATATCCGGCAAAAAATCTACATAAAAAGATTGTTCATCCTGAAAATTAGTCAAATAATCTCCTATTGTATATACTTCGTTGTAATCCACTACTTCCTGACCGTTTTCAATATGTGAAACTTTAAGACTTGCACTTACAAAATCTCCATTTACATCTTCAAATTTACCATTTACTCTATAGGAATTACTCGTATTCTCATCCCCCTCAATTGATAAATCCTTAATTACCGGTCCCCCTTCTGGTATTACACCTTCAGGCATTTTACTCATTATATATTTTGCAATGACAGTTTTTCGGTCTGAAATATATTTATTATAATAACTTAATAACTCTTCTTGTGATAATTTATCCAACTCTTTATCCAGTTTTTTAAATGCCTCTACTTCTGCCAAAGCTTCTTTTTTATCTTCACTCATTTCTTGAAAATATTCTTCACTATAAAAATACCCGTGATACTTAACTGCAAGGTCAAAATCCGGTTCAAAGTCGCTCCTTTCCCATACAAGCGTATTTTTCCCATTAAAACGCATGCTATATGGATAAATATTTATAATCCTGTATGGTTCAATATTTCCAAGATCAAAAGTCACCTTTGCATATCCAATCGGGTCCTTCCAGAAGGCTCCAGTCTTCAATATATACCCCGCATGTACTTCTCCATTCGAATATGAGGTAAAGTTTACATTGTAAGTATTTCTAATATTCTTTTTTTCGCCTGACTCAAAGTGAACACTAAACGTATACCACGCACTATAGTAAGGAGTGCTTGAGTCCTTTAAATCTTTAGGTTTAACGCCCTTATCGGTTTTCACAGATATTTCACTGCCGCCTGAAAACGTTTTAAAGTCTTTAAGATATAAATTATCTTCCGATGTATTATCCCCATCGTTTTCCATCTTCGCAGGAAAACCCATTAATACATCTTTTTCCTCACCGGTATTCTTAAAAATAAAATTACACTCTACAAAACCTTTTTCAACATCTACCCTTATATCCTCAGATTCCATTACGATATCCGTATCTTCCATTGGATAGACACCGTCAGGCGTTCTACCAACACTGCAATCATCTGCATACACCGTCGTAATGGAAAACAGCAGCATAAAAAAAATGGTTTTTAACACTGTTAGTATTGATTTTGCTCTCATTGATCTACCTCCCGAATACTTTCCTAGTATTATTTTATTTTTCATAACCTTAAGCTTTCAAACAAAATATATAAAAAACTATATACCAATATTCTATACATATTCTTACTTATATTCAATTTGGTTTTTTCAATTATTCTGAACGTACAAAAGAATTAATTCCTCCCAATATATTGAAATTTTATATATAAGTATGATAAATTATATGTACGAGGGTTTATTAGTTATGATGTACACTTATGCATTCGCAAATCAGTACACATGTAGTTTTATTAAAAGGCTTAATGTAATCTTTGCATACTTTTTCTCAACTACGGAACTTATCTTTTCTTAATACGTCTAATTAATTTACTTGTCTTTTAAAAACTTGGTAATAAACAAAACATATATAATAAAGGGGAGGAAAATTTATGTTTAAGAAAATCACGGCTCTTATTGTAATTTTGACAATGTTAGCCACATTCATGACATCAGGTTTTGCATCAGGTATCTCGCCATATCCTAAAAATGGATTCCGTCTGGTAGCCCAAGATACTGATTCAACAGGAATTGCTGTTGACACTGAGTTTATCCTTGAGACAGAAAAGAATTATTCTCTCGAAGAAATTCAAAATGCCTTTTCAATTGATGGAGAGCCATCACCTAAAATTGAAGAAATGGATACAAACCTGTTCAGTATCAATTTATCAAGACCACTCATGGAAAACAGTCTTTATACTTTTAGGATGAGTATGGATACCGAGACTACTTGGGTATTTCAGACACAATCAAGCTTTAAGATCGTCAGTTCACTTCCTGCCGAAAAATCGGTCAGTGTTCCTGTAAACAGTGGAATTGAAATAACCTTCAGCCATGAAAACTTTAGTAACATTGAGAGTTATTTTGAGATTACACCTGCTGTTAAAGGAAAGTTTGAAGTACATAAAAAAACAGCCGTATTTGTTCCGGAAAGCCTTAACTATGATACAGTCTATACGGTAACTATTCATAAGGGAATGTACATTCAAGGAACAAAAAGAACAATAGGCGAAGATTATGTTTTTTCATTTGAAACACAAAGTAAAGCTGCAAATTCCACTCCTGCACCAGGCCAAGTTATTACTAATCTCAATCCGGGAAGATATCTATATGATTTTGGATCTTTAGAAAATCCTGATGTTGT
Source organism: Acetivibrio cellulolyticus CD2 (assembly GCF_000179595.2). Lineage (NCBI taxonomy): Bacteria > Bacillati > Bacillota > Clostridia > Acetivibrionales > Acetivibrionaceae > Acetivibrio > Acetivibrio cellulolyticus. The sequence goes on from NZ_JH556653.1 coordinate 1,110,955, forward strand.
AATAAATTATTCAAGTTATATGATAGGAGGCGGAACTTTTACACCTCCTACAATAACAACCAAAAACAGTATTTATGCTTACAATGATTTTAATTCCTTCGTTAGCGCAATTGAAGAAAAGAATGTTACTCCTTACTGGGCACAAAGCTACAATAAGAAGTTTGCTCCAGTTGACAAACTCCAAAAAGTCCTTGAATTTGAACAGGTATTAAATGAAGACAGTACAGAACGTTACGGAAATGGCCATTTGAAAGTTCCCCAAACATTGCCTGAAGGGTATTATGTTCTTGACGGATATTATAAAGATATTAGATTTCAAACATTCCTTCAGATAACGAATACAGGAATATATATATCTGAAAGTAACTCAAAGACACTGGTATGGTTAAATGACCTGTCAACTCAAAATCCTATCGAAGGAGCAAGCATAAGTTTTATAGGCTGCGATAAGATTAATTACTCCGGAGTTGATGGAATTGCATACTTTGATAGTATTAATACACCGGTTAATAACAGTAATAAGTATTACAGCTATTATATTTATAACCGGTACAATCAATATATGATTGTTACAACCAAACAAGGTAAATCATCCCTGCTGGATTGCAGCAACTATTCCTATATTAACGAAAACAACTACTGGAGCTATTTCTATACCGATAGAGGTATGTATAAATCAAATGACACAATTAACGTCTGGGGTTATATCAAAAACCGGTACGAAGATGAGAAAATAGATTATTTGTCCCTTGAAATAAACCGAAGTTATTACTCTAATACACCACCTATAGTAAAACAAAATATTGACGTGAACAAATCATTCTATGAAGGGGCAGTTAAATTACCAGACCTTCCAGAGGGCTATTATTATATAACTCTCAAAAAAGGTGATAAAACTATTATTAATAGATATATTACAGTAGAGAACTACACTAAACCTTCATACAAATTGGAAATCTCCAAAGATAAGAACGCCATTTTTGTCGATGACGAGGCTAATTTTAATATAAAGGCGTCGTTTTTCGAAGGTACTGGAGTATCAAATCTCTCCACAAGTTATTCCATATACTCATATAATTTATTAGGAAATACAAACAAAACACAAACAGCCGACTTAAAAGGAAATCTGGGTGTAAAATATGCTCCTTCAGTAGGCTCCAGTGTTCAAGATGAATGCACAGCATATCTTGAGGCACGTGCAACTCTTCCGGAAAGCGGTGAAATAAGGGCTTCAAGTTATTTACGTGTGTTTGTTAATGATATTAAAATTCAACCAAGCGGTAAAATTAAAGATGGCGTAGGTACAATCAGTGCACAGGTTAATAAGATCGATCTTGACCGTATTAATAGCGGAACTGCCAAAAACAGCTATGATTATCTCAGTGATGCTGTAAGCGGAAAAACTATAAAAGGTACAATATACAAAAATACATGGAACAAAATCGAAAATGGTACTTACTATGATTACATAAACAAAATTACTTATAAGACTTACCGTTACGAATTGTTAAAAGAACCTGTAAGCAACTTTTCAATGGTAACATCCAATGATGGATATGCTTCATATACTTTTAATGTTCCAAATATCCCTGATACCTACTATACAGCACAACTAGACAGTGTTGACAGCAACGGAAGATCTATGACCTACACCGTATACTGCGGAGAGCAATTGGATTATTCAAGATACCAATACAGAGGATATACTCTCGAGGGAACTAAGAGCTCTTATGGCCTTGGCGAAAGTGTAGATCTTACCTTCAAATACGGAAATGAACCTCTTCCTGCAGGGAAGTACATCTACTACAAATCCCAAAATGGTACATATGACTATGCTGCTGGCTCTTCATCCTCCTATTCCTTCAACTTCAGCGAAAGGGAAGTGCCTAACACACAAGTAACAGGAGTATATTTTAACGGTAAAACTTACGTATCTGCTTCCTACAGTGCAGTGTACAACGTAAAGGAAAAGAACCTCACAATTGAAGCAAAGACAGATAAGGATTCCTATAAACCAGGAGATCAGGTTACCATAAACCTTGATGTCAAAGACATAAACGGAAAGCCTGTAAAGTCAACAATAAATCTAAGTGTAGTTGATGAGGCCTTCTTCAATTTGCTTGATCAGGATGTTGATCTTCTTCACAATTTATATGCCAATGTGAATTCAGGTGTATACTACCAAGGCAAATCACACGATTTGTACTATTCCTATAATAGTTATTACGATTATGTAGGAATCCGTCTTGAAAATGCACCTGCAGATTCGAATTCCGGCAAGTCATCCTCGGAAACAAAAGTAAGGGAAGACTTCAAGGATACAGCTCAATTCGCATCAGTTGAAACTGACGAAACCGGCAGGGGCCAGATCACATTCAAACTTCCTGACAATATCACATCATGGAGAGTAACCCTTTCTGCCATTTCAGAAGATCTGCATGCAGGAAGCGACAAGGTTAATATGATTGTAACTCTTCCATTTTTTATAAACTATAGTTTTAACACTTCATACCTTGAGGGTGATAAACCTATTCTCGGTGTAAACGCTTATGGTAACGGTTTGGAAGAGAATGACGAGGTTACTTTTGAGGTGACAGGCTCAGATCAATCAAGTCCTAAACTTACTGTTACAGGCAAAGCTTTTGAAAGAGTCAATATACCTCTTTGGGCATTAAATGAAGGTAAACAGGATATAACAATAAAGGCTTACACTGATAAATATTCTGACGCAGTAAAGCATACATTCAATGTAGTAAAATCTTACTACCAGATTGAGAAAGCAGAATATTATGATGCTGCTCCGAATATGACAATTGCAGGAGGCAAGTCCGGATTTACAAAAGTAGTGTTCCAGGATAAAAGCAAAGGTGTGTTCTTATGGGATCTTATCGGCTTAAGATATTCATATGGCAATAGAATAGACCAGATTATATCCAATTATACTGCTTCCAGCTTGATTTCAAAATACTTCCCTGATTACAGCTATAGTATCGATATTCAGAAACCATTACTCAATGAATACCAGAAGGCTGATGGAGGTTTGTCATTATTGCCGTATTCAGAAAGTGACCTTGAACTTACAGCTAAGCTTACAAAACTTGCAAAAAGCATGGTAAATACCCAGTCCCTTAAAGACTACTACTATAATATACTTGACAGCAGTACACTCGCTGAAGATAAAGCAAAAGCTTTATATGGTCTTTCCGTTTTGAACGAACCAGTATTGCTGACACTTGAAAATCTGGCACAAATAGATAATTTAAATGTTAAAGCTCTTATGTATATTGCACTTGCTTACTGTGAGCTTGGTGATATTTCAACAGCAGAACAAATTTACAATAATAGAATTTATCCGCTAGTTGAAAATTTCGAACCCTATTACAGGGTTAACACCAGTGGAGACAAGGACAATATTCTTGAAGCAACTTCACTTTGTTCATATCTTGCTGCACAGCTTCAAAAACCTGAATGTGAAGGCCTGTATGAATATTGTGAAAAAAATTATGCCAAGGATATCCTGCTAAATACGGAAAAACTCATGTTTATCTCAACTCAAATAGAAAAGAGAATTGATGCAGTTGGAAAAGTTACTTACTCATTAAATGGAGAAGAAAAAACTGTAACATTTGAGAATGGATCGTCCTACTGCCTTTCACTTTTACCTTCACAGCTTGCTGGTCTGAAGATAACAAACGTTGAAGGAGCTGTATCTGCAGTATCCATCTTCAAGGAAGACATACTTGAAACAGGTAACGTTGATGAAGACATTTCAGTAACAAGAACTTATATGTTCACTAATGGAACTCCACTGTCTTCAAATACATTAAAGCAGGGCGATGTAATTAAAGTCAGACTTGATTGGAATATGAGCGATACTGCCTTTGATGGAGTTTATGAAATAACTGACTATCTGCCATCAGGGTTGAAGCCTTATAACTCATATTACAACACCGAAGGTCAGAAAATCAGCTTCTATATCTACAACAGCACCTACTGGAAGTATCAAACATATATCGAGTATTATGCAAGAGTAATAAGTCCTGGAACTTATACAGCTCAAGGACCGATTATTCAGGGCAAAACATCAAGAGACAATATCAATTGCGGAAAAACTGAAATAGTGACAATTGATGCTTCTGATCCAGTGTTGACACCTGTTCAAGAACTTCCAAATCCAACATCTACTCCTGTAAAAGATATTTTATATGGAGATTTGGATGGCGACGGCAAAATCAGTTCAATTGACTTTGGATACCTAAGGTCATGTTTGCTTGGACTGAAGTCCCAATTCCCAATGCCCATTGAAAACGCTGACTTAAATGGTGATGAAAAAATAAACTCTCTTGATCTGGCCTTAATGAGACAGTATTTGCTTGGTTATATCAAGCAGTTCCCCGTTTACAAATCTTAAGCAGCAAATAAGAATATAAAACCGGCATAGTCTCTTAATATTAAGCTAGCTGCACAGTCTTCTGACTGATGCAGCTAGTGCTTTTTTACATTACTAATTTCCAAGCTTTCATAAAAAAATGACCCGCTACACTTTACACAAGGTAACGGGTCATTATTATATTTGGCAGATATTTATACCTCAAGTTTTTGTTATATGCACAAAATCCATTTTCTAAACAACGCAAGGTCAAATACATTAATTACACCATCGTTATTTAAGTCTGCTACTTCAAGTGGACATGGCAGTAGAATCATTCCTAAAAGATATTTTCTTAAATATGCAAAATCAATCGAATTAACTACTCCATCCCCATTCAAGTCCCCCTTAAGAATTTCAGGAGGCGGCGCTGTAGGAATTAGGTTTTCGTCGTATATCTTTACCCAATCAACATCAACCTCTGTAGAACTTCTATATTCAACTCCTTCCAATACTACATAGATATCACTTGTACCCGATTCTTTTATAGGAATTGTGTATTCACCTGTTTCATTATCTGCCTTAACGTCTATAGTACCCAGCAAATTACCATCTTCACTATCAGAACGTACAGAAAGCTCGACTTCATCAACATTCATCCTATTAATCTTAATTGTAAGTTGATCAGGTCCTAAATGTCCGCATCCAAAATTTACATCTTCAACTCTAAGGCAGGTATTGAACAATGGAAGAATATAACCTTCTGGCCAATTAACATACCCAAGTCGCCCTCCAGTAACCCAAACTGGCTTACCAGGTGCACACGGTGTAGCTGTTGGTCTAACAGCTCCAGTAGCAGCAGGACTACTTACTCCTTCATTTTCGGCTAAAACCCCTACCGCCTGTGAAACAAACGTTGTGGTTAATACAACTACAAGGCATAAAACAGATATTTTCTTTCTAAACAACATTATAATCCCCCCTAAGAAATATGTATTTATTATGTTATATAAATATCGTATTTTTATAGGATTTTAAGGGGGCTAAAAATGTAAACTTTTTAGTTAACTTCCTTTAACTTTATAATAATCCTAAACTGTTTTTGTGAGGAATAAAATACATTAAATATTACCTTTACCACTCTTTTCATAAAGTTTGCTTTTTTCAAATATCTAACGATATACTCGTTTTCCATATTTTATTCGAAATGTCGCATGCCCTTTAGTTCTCTATTGTACCGTTCAGGTCATCATACATTGAACCATTTACAGTCACTTGTACTTTATCCAATGAGTATACACCTTTTAAAGTTCCAAGCTTCTTATATTCATTACCAATACCAGATAATTCAATATCATCTATCCACGCCATAACTGTATACTTTCCATCTGACATGTTTATATTAGTATACACCTTTCTGTTTTCCGGGTTAATTTGAATCGTGACTGCCGTCTTTTCGGTTATCCTGTATATGTGTTGTCCATCCTTTAAGTATTCCCTGTATTTATAAATATCCTTGCTGCCAATTGTCCCAGACTCCTCATATCCTTCAAGTATTGCTTTCAGATATTCGTGAGTGTACCCATTGCTTTGCTGGGAATGTTTCAGTTCCTCCACCTTTTTGCTATATCGTGCTTCATTATCGTTCCTATCCAGTACATTAAGCAATACTAAACCATCAACTCCAGTCGGGTCTTGGGCTGTCAGTGCTGCTGGACGTCTGTTGTAACTACTTCCGCTTTTTGACAATAATTCATTTTGAAGATTTACCGGTTCTTTTCGGCTGTTTATATACATCAAATCAGACTCATAGCGGAAGGAGTTAATTACCGCATTTACAAGATCTCTATGATCTTTGGTATCAGCTTCGGTAGTTTTGTATGTAACCGTTTCGACCGTGAATGTATATGTTCCCGTTGGATTGAAGTAATACCCTGATCTAATCGGATAGTCGACCTTTTTAAATTCTATATCTGTGGCAAATACAGCTTTGTCATATTTACTAACCTCGTAAATTTGTGCCCTGGCTGCTTCTCTGGCTTGTTTGTATTCTTCTGCCATGCTGTTGTCTTTTTTATAAGTTCCGCTGACATCTTTTCCAATTGACCAGTTGAGAACTGCACTATTTTGCTGTGTAAAAGTTCTCTGATGTTGTCCCGGTACGGGCGTCCATCCATACAAAGAATTGTCTTCATTCTGGTGACACATCCAACGTATTACATTGAATTTATATGGTTCACTTGCCCAGAACAAATTTTTCTGTAGGTAATTTGATGTATTATAGTCAATCTTATTTTGAAAGGTCTTTGCTGTTATCATGGGTTTGCCATTGTAGATATGAGTTGTAATGATTCTTGTATCAGTACCTGAGTTAAATTGGGCAGAAGTTCTACCTGTGTGACCACTGCAATAAGTACTTCCATCAGCATTTGTCTGACAGCCGTTGCAGCTATATTTGTAATTTCCATACGCATCACCGCTAAAGGATATTTTTCCGCTTATCGTCTTTGAGTCCGGCCCTTTCAGATATTTACCCTCTATTGGATTGTCATAAAGTCCGGTAGTTGTATCATATGTAGCATCTTTCCTGTAAATTGTTGAACTTATTTGAGGATGTTTAATTATCGTACCTGCCGGTTCATCCACTTCTATTTCTTCGCCTGCGTATCCGTGGAACAATTTAGGTGTCTCATTATCTACAATCAATTTACCCCATGCTTTTCCTGTCATACTTCCTTTTGGAGCAGCCAATTTCGCTGTAATATCTTTACCATTAGCCAGAGGAAATGCAACCTTTTTACTTATAACATTATAGTCAAGGTCGAATTTTCCTGTTGTGTTTATCGGTATCACAGGTGTTATAACTGCATTAAGGCTATTATTGTCAAGGACAGTTTCTGCCGGATTCAGTCCGTCTTTATTTATCTCAAACTTTATGTTCACATCGCTTTCCGGCATTGCAAATGCTGCATATAACACTTTTTCTGAATTAGTTGGCAGGTCTAGATTCTCTGTATCCTTTTCGGAATAACCAGCATATGTTACTGAAGTTATTGGTTTATTTGTGGTTTTGTCTGTAATTTCCCACTTAAATAATGGTGCATTGCCATTAGTTTTTGAAAGATCTCTATTTATAGTTGATTTAACTACAATACCTATTAATACAGTATCTCCAGCGATAGCACTTGATGGAATTTCTTCAAATTGCGCATTAATATCACCTTTTAGGCCATCCGGCGACAAAGGTACTGTTAAATAATTGACCTGATTGCCCGATGGATTGTGAAACATAATTCCACAGCCCCAACTTACACTTGTAGGGGGCTGATATATATGAACATATTTGTACCATTGCCTTTCATTTAATTTGTCATTAGGGAAGTCCATCAAGGATCCATCAGAATTCTTTCTCGAAATCAACTTTAGGCCTAATCTTATACTTTCCTCGTAAATTGGGTTGTTATCAAATGTATCTTCACCTTTGACTTCATTTCGGTTTTTGGTTAATGTATTATATTTAGGATCTTCAATCCAATTTCTATCCCATAATCCCTTTATTGAAGTAATATCGTTTGGAAAAAGAAAATTTGTAAAAAGTGCACCCATCCTCGTATATCCTAAGTAGCGATATCTGTTTTCTTTGAAATCTCCATTTGGTTGACCATATACGATATAATTTCTATTTCCTTTTAAATGCTCATTTTCTGATAAAGGTTTTCCATCAATGTTGGCTAATCTAAAATACTCATCAGATAAAATTCCCATATCTATAATTTCTTTATTAGCTAATTTAACAAGTTCTGTAGGTGCTAGGCCTTCATCAGCTGCTTTTATATTAAAATTTTGAGCTAACAATATAGATACAAAAATAAATATAAGAACTTTTTTCATTAAAACACTACACCCTCTTTCCAGACTTTTAGCAATATGCTAAATCCAGCGGCCTCTGCAGTTACAGTCTTTTTACCCAAATTATACGTTTTAAGCGTTAATTCATCGTTGACTGTCTTCTTTTGTCTTAAATATTGAAAAACATCTTTTGCTATATCTTCCCCATATGCATCTGCAAACATCTTTTCTGCTGCATCATATCTTTCTTCCAGTATCTTAGAATCTGAAGTAAATGTAATGGATATGCCATACTCTACATCTTGTCTATCAGTATCAACCTTTATCCACCCATAAACAGGATCCTTCGTTGCCTGCGGCGTAGGTACTACTCTCCCGTCAGTATAAATATACACTGTTTTAATAACATTGTCCCAGGTTACTGTCGCACCAAAAGCTTCTGCCACGTATCTTGCGGGTACGAACGTTCTATTCTCTACAAGAAGTGCGGCAGTATCCATTTGCAGCTTCCTTCCATCAAGTTCATATTCTTTCTTGCCTATGTACAGCACAAGCTTTTTACTATCCATAACAAAAGTCGCTTTCTTTGAAGCAGCATCCCAGGTTACTGATGCGCCTAGTGCCTCACCTATAAACCTTGCCGGTGTTTGAGTTCTTCCGTTTGAATCTATAAAAGGCTGCGCATCAGGAAAGCTAAGTTTATTACCATCTACCACTACACGAAGGGGTAGCTCCAATGATACTGCAAATGTTGCCATTATTGACAGACATAAAATAATCGTTAGAATAAATGCTATTTTCTTCATAATAAAATCCTCCCTGGTTTTTAATCTAAATTTCTAAGAAAATCAATTTTCCTGCCAATTGCTACTACTTGATATGCTTTTATATTAATGAAATGTTTATAATAGTTACTAGTAAAAAAACACAAAACAATACCCTACGTTCACCATCTTACCATATATTACTACGTACTTAAATATCGACATAATCTTTCTATAATATAATTGGAAATTCGAAAAATCTATTATGACCTACAATGACCTAATAAGTGCCTCTTTGCAAAGGTCCCATCGTAAAAACAGTCAAGTTCTTTTAATTAATTTAACAATTATCAAAACATTGTTGCAAATTTTAAAGGATTTTACTTTTTATTGTAGAATATATCTCAAAAGTGTTCTGTAAACAAATATATTTGTAAAACAAAGTCATATTTTTAATTCCAGAGTATTGTTAACAAAAAAATAAAATGGCAAAACAATAATTACATTCTAGGAAATATTCGAGAAATAAAACTTGATTTTATTGATATTTATTGAATTTAAATTTGGATATTAAGTAGCACATATAATCCTTCTAAATGTTATTCTTATACAGTTTCTAGCACATTATTGAAGTTCACTAAAACTACTGTTAATATTATGAATATTTTATACGATAATTACTATAAATTATCTTGAATATAGTAATACAAATACAGTACAATATCAACAAGAAGAGGGGGAATTATAATGTTCAAAAGAAAAAGCAAGAAACGCCCATATAAAGTACAGATAGTTCCAGGTGATACAATCTTTGCACCTGCAGCTAGAGATGTATATCGAAAAGCAACAGTTATAGATTCACAGATGAAAAATGGCAATCAAGTTTTCAGAATCGAATTTGAATCTACGGGGACAACACACTTTGTTTCAGCGGAATTATGTTATAGAGTTCTTAACGGAATAATTGTTCCGTTAGAAAAACCCACCAGCAAAAAGCAGGAGTTTTGTATTTGGCTGGTTAGAAAGTTTGGATTGATTGAGGTATAATAGTCAGCCATTATCAACCAATTTGGGGCATTTAAAGCCTCTTAATTTTTGACTAAATTTAAATAAAAAAAGGCACATCTCCAAATTCCCGGATGTGCCTTTTTATTTAAATTACGCAAATATTATTTCTACATTATGTTCCTTATTGTCACTGAATAGAGGAATAAGGTTACCATCGATACCTTTTCCGTCAACAGAAATCTTTGCATTTCCATCCGCACTGCGGTAGAATCCTTCAGGTTTCTTTATTGTAATATTGTAAACTGCCTTACCTGTATTTATGCTGTAAGAAGTAGTCTTCTGTTCTTCTCTGATTACCGGGTCAAGTACCAAACCTTTTGTTGTGTATTCAACTCCGAATGCACTCATTAATGTTAATGTGAGCCATGTTGAAGTTCCGCTCAACATAGGTCCGATGTTTTCTCCATTGTCACTGTTGTTGTACTGTGTACAGAACCTTGGATTTCCAGCCTTTTCAAATGGATTTACCATAGTTCTGAACGGTGCAACAAGGTCAATCATCCAGTATCCCATGTTTGCAAGTCTTGCAGCAAGTTCTTTGTTTTTAACTGTTTTAGCAGCCTTAAACATAGCGGCTGTAGCCATCATTGTAGCATGCTTGAATACTCCGCCGTTTTCTCTATCACCAGGGAAATAGTGTCCTGTAGCTGTATCATTTGCAACCTTGCCAAGGTCTGTAGGTGTAACAAGTTTGATACCGTAAGGAGTCTTAAGATACTTCTCTATTACATCAAGCATAATTGCCATCTGTTCTTCACTTGCACAATCACCAAGTACTGCCCAACTGAAGGAATTTAAGAAGTATGAACCATCAATTTCAGGATCTGCTGATAAATTATCTCCCTTAGCTCCAAGGTAAGTAAATTTGCCATCCTTAAACTTGTTGAACAATACCCTTGCAAAGAAGTCTTCCTTCCATGCATATTCCTGTATATTGTCAAATAACTTCTTGGACATATCTTCAAGCTGTGCCTTATACTGTGCATCACCTTTTTCGCTTGAAAGCTGTATCATTTCATCTATAGCAACCTTCAACAAGAAGGCATTCATAACACTTTCGGAATAATCGCTTTCGAAAGGATCGCCCATCTTGCCGCCTTTAGCGATCTGCTCTTTATAAAGCTTTTCCTTTGTGATTCCATCAATGAAATCGTTATCAAGCTTCAAGCAGTCATTCCAGTCAGCATTATCAAGAAGCGGCATTCCATGCTTTCCAACTGAAATCTGCGCTGAGTATCTTAAAAGTGCTTTAATAGTTTCATAAACAGGTCTCTTACTTACAGGCTTACTACCTGCTACTTCAACTTCTTCATCAAGGAATTTGATATCCCCTGTCAAGCTGATATAACGGTAAACTGCTTGAACAAACCAAAGAGCATCATCAGACCATTTGCCGGCTTCCTTACCTGTCCAGAAGAAGTTATGGTAAGCATAACCGAATTCAAATATCATTGAGCACCATTCTTTGAGGAGTTGCTTTACAAAATCGCCTTCTCCCATACTCGCAAAATAGTACATAGAAGCATATATATCCTGTATTTCTCTAAAACCTAATTCCCTGTATCCTTTCTGAGTCTGACAGAAAGATCTTGATACAAATGTCTGATAAAGAACCTGAAAAGGAAGGTTTTTATTGAAATATGTATTGAACTCTTCATCTTCAGTCTTAAGCTGCATAAAGCTTGAGTACTTTTCTGAGAACTTGATAACCTGTTCAAGTGCCTTTTCAACTTCTCCAGCTTTTGAGAACTTATCAACAAGATTTGAAACTTCTTTCTTAAATACTTCTTCATTAAATGAAGGGTTAACCTTATTTGAGGAAAGGCCTGTGAAATTGTCAAATACAACAGTCTTGTTTGCACCAATCTTAGCCTCAGCCCCTAATGCAAAGAAACCAGGTCCTTTACGGTAGAAGTAGTTGCTAAGCTTGCTGATATTTTCAGGATTTTCCAAAGTACCATTTCCAACGAATTCATTGTAGTTTGCACAGAATTCCTTAGGGAACTCAACGCTGTCATCGCTTCTGACCATCATCGTATGGAATCTCATATCTTCTCTCCAAGGTTCCGGATAATAGTCTGGAGTAATAGCAATTATTGAACCGTCATCATTTCTTAATATGGATGATTGCATGATAACGTTTGTATAAAGTACGTCCTCAAATATAGCGTGTGTTGCAGGAGTTCCAAACATACCTGTATATATGAGTTTGATATTTCTTTCTTTGTCTGAAAGATTCTTAACTTCAATCTTCTGCACTTCTGTTGCCAAAGGAAGCCCTTCCATCTGAGGAAGTATGAATATAGTCCTCTTTATGGAGAGTCCACATTTTGTCTTGTACTCAATAACTGTATTATTCTGCGAATGAGTACATATAGCAGATTCAATATTGCTGTCATTAGGATCAGCTGAATAGAAAATCTTTTTAAAGCCTTCAACGAGATAGAACTGACGGTTTGCAGGGAAACCTCCCTCTTCCTGTCTCATATCCCAACGTGTAGCAAGTACCTGAGTTGCAGCATGAGACCTGAATGCACCTCTACCAAGTCTGTCAACAACACTCTTTGGAGTTGTTTGAAGAGCATGGTCATAACCTGTTCTATTTCCCATAAGAAGGTTTACATAGAAGTGAGGTCCTGGAGCTGGAGTGCGCAAATCTATAACATGCTCACCATCTTTATTTAATTGACCTGCCCAGGCATTTACATTAGAAAGTACAGCTTCAATTCCTGCTTTGATATTGCCTGGAACTTCTACCTTCTCAGCTTCTCCATTGTTACTCTTATACACATTAACACTGCCGTTACCTCCATGCTCGATCATTATGGACGCACCGCCGGAAACCTGTGTAAGTAGGTATTCAGATACATCTCTGTTCTTTAAAAGTTGTAATACAGCAGGCACTTTAAAAGGTAGCCCTGATACTCCTATCACGCTCTTAAAAGTTGTATCTGCAAACATTGCATCTACTTTTACATTTTCATTTAAGCTCTTAAAGCTATTTCTTAAAACTGACTCGGGAGTCAACTTAACTTCCCTTGCAACTAATTTTTCAAACATGTTAAACCTCCTTAATCTTACCTATATAAATTAAATATTCTTTGAATGTTCTAAGCCACAAGTGCCAAAAATGCCATGTGCCTTGCAAAAGAATAATTCCTTAGAGTATGCAAGGCACAAACAGCGGAAGTGCATTTTTAGCATTATGAATAATTAGAATCTGTAATGCTAAAAAGCACTAGACCGCGAAGCATCAGACACTTCTATATGTTTTTTATCCCATTACAACTTCTACTTTATGCTCTTTACCGTCACCAAATACAGGAACGATAATTCCGTTAATTTCCTTGCCATCAACAACAATTTTCTTAACGCCTGTGGATACATGATCAGGGTTCTTGATGTCTATAACATAAGTTGCTCCTCTGTACAATCTGGAAATTGAATATCCGTCCCATGCTTTTGGAATACATGGTTCAATTCTCAATCCTTCAAATTCAGGCTTGATACCTAAAATCCACTGGGAAATTGCAACAAAGTTCCATGCTGCTGTTCCAGTAAGCCATGAATTCTTAGCTTCTCCCTTACGTCTTGCATCCTTACCGCCTATCATCTGTGCATATACATAAGGTTCTGTTTTGTGAACATCACTTATATCTTCTGTGTAAGCAGGAGCTATCTTTGAATAGTATTCAAATGCCATGTCTCCTCTTCCAACAACTGTTTCAGCACACATTATCCATGCATTGTTGTGGCAGAAGATACCTGCGTTTTCCTTATATCCTGCAGGATATGTTGAAATTTCGCCGTACTCTATATAGTATTTTGTAAAGGCAGGATTATTGAGAACTATACCGTAAGGAGTATCGAGGTACTTCTTAACGGAATCCATCGCCTTTAATGCCTTTCCGTCTTCAAGACCTATACCTGCCATTACGCAGAAGCCCTGTGATTCGATAAATATCTTACCTTCTTCGTTTTCATTGCTTCCAATTTTCTTGCCGAAGTCATCATATGCTCTCAGGAACCATTCTCCGTCATAACCATACTTGAGAACAGTTGCTTTCATGTCTTCAATCTGCTTCTGAGCTTTTTTAGCCTCATCTGCAAAACCCATGTATTCGCATAATTTTACGTAATCAGCGCCTGTATATACAAACATACCTGCAATCATAACTGATTCTGCAACTTTACCATCTTTACTTGTAGTAGTCTGGAAGGATTCATCCGGAGTACTTGAGAAACAGTTCAGATTGAGACAGTCGTTCCAGTCTGCTCTTCCAATAAGTGGTAAACCGTGAGGTCCAAGGTTGTTTGTAACATGATCGAATGAACGTTTTAAATGTTCAAAGAATGTAGTTGCCTTACTCATGTCATTATCATAAGGTACTTGTTCCTTTAATATGCTAAAGTCACCAGTCTCCTTGATATAGGCAGCAGCAGCCATAATAAGCCACAATGGATCGTCATTGAAGTTTCCGCCGATTTCATTATTACCTTTTTTAGTAAGTGGTTGGTACTGGTGGTATGCACCGCCATCTTCAAGCTGTGTAGCAGCAATATCCAAAAGTCTTTCCTTTGCTCTTTCAGGAATTTGGTGAACAAAACCTAACAAGTCCTGGTTTGAATCTCTGAAGCCCATACCTCTTCCGATACCTGATTCAAAGTATGATGCACTTCTTGACATATTGAAAGTAACCATACACTGATACTGGTTCCAGATGTTTACCATACGATCAAGTTTTTCGTCATGGCTCTTTATTGTATATTGTGAAAGCAGAGAATTCCAGTATTCTTTAAGCTGATCAAATGCCTTGTCCACATCAGCGGAAGTCTTAAATTGAGCAATCATTTCCTTAGCTTTCTTCTTGTTTATAACGCCTTTTGATTCCCATTTTTCTTCTTCTTTATTTTCAACATAACCCAATATGAATACGAGTTCTTTCTTTTCTCCAGCTTTTAATTCGATATCTAAAGAGTGTGATGCTACAGGTGACCAACCATCTGCAACTGAATTATTCGATTTGCCGGCAACTACTGCTTTAGGTGCTTCAAATCCATTATAAAGTCCGATAAAGCTGTCTCTGTCACTGTCAAACCCTGTAATAGGTTCATTTACTGAATAGAATGCGTAGTGATTTCTACGTTCTTTGTACTCTGTTTTATGGTATATAACTGATCCTTCGATTTCAACTTCTCCAGTGCTGAAGTTTCTCTGGAAGTTTGTCGTGTCATCTTGAGCATTCCACAAGCACCATTCTTGGAATGAGAAGAGAGTTATCTTCTTTGTTGCAGTTCCCTCATTCTTAATTACAACCTTTTGAACTTCACCGTTGTAATTCTGTGGAACAAAGAAAGTAACTTCAGTGCTTATGCCGTTTCTCTTACCTGTGATTCTTGTATATCCAAGACCGTGTCTGCACTCGTAGCTTTCAAGCTCCTTCTTAACAGGTGCCCATCCTGGTGACCAGAAATCGCCATTGTCATATATGTAGAAATAGCGTCCGCCCATATCTATCGGCACATTGTTGTATCTGTATCTTGTTAAACGTCTTAGCTTTGCATCTCTATAGAATGTATATCCTCCTGCTGTATTTGAGATAAGGGAGAAGAACTCCTGTGTTCCTAGGTAGTTTATCCATGGATATGGAGTAGTTGGGGATGTGATTACATACTCTTTGTTTAAATCATCAAAAAAACCAAATTTCATTTTATAGCCTCCTTGTATTTTATAATTAATATTTTAGCAGCATTAGCTGAAATCTACTTACTATTTCCCGTTCTAACTGATTCTCGGTATTGAAACAATATTTATTATCTTCAATTTTTTGCAGAGCATGTATCCCTTTCAACGAATTTAGTGGGATACGTATAGGAGCAAAAAGTTTTTGAGCCCTGTTCTATACTGTTTATAAGCGCTTCAGTAACCTGAGTAACCATATTATAAACCGGTATATTTACTGTTGAAAGCGCAGGTTTTACATGTGAAGCCATTGGTATATCGTCAAATCCAATAACAGATATATCCTCAGGTACTCTTATTCCTTCATTCATGAATACTTCAATAGCAGCGATGGCCATATCATCATTACATGCAAACAAAGCAGTGGGAAGTCTCTTAGAATCGATAAGTTTTTTTACCTCATCATACGTATTCTTTTTCAAAAACTCGCCCTTTAATATAAACTCAGGCTTTACCTCTATACCGTTTTCTTTTAGGGCATATTCATATGCTCTGTAACGTTCTTTTCCAGAATATGTGCCCATTCGGCCTGTAATAATTCCAATATCCCTGTGTCCCAACTTAATTAAGTGGTTCAACGCCTCAACAGTTCCTTCAAAATCGGAAGAATTGACGACAATCAAACCGGAATTATTCAGCTTGTTTTTTTCTATTTCCTCGATGTCATAATCTACGATCCCTATAGGATAACCCATTCTGGCTATATTCCTGATTGTATTTAAGTCCTTTTCATTTCCTACCAGAATTCCACCGCTGATCCTTTTTTGCATAAAGGACTGGCTGATTTTTGAGTAATCCTTGTCCGAATATATGGTGTGAACTAAAACGTAGTAGCCTATTGTGTTTGCTGTGTCAACAACTGTATTGATAAAGGTCGAATAATATGCGCTTTGATAAATTTTACTTGGTCCATCGTTTTCAGATACACTTATTACGAATAATCCTATAGTGTTGTTGGATTTGCCTGCAAGTATTTGTGCGGATGTGTTAGGTTCATAGTTATGCTCTTCAATTATTTTCAGAACCTTTGCCCGGGTTTCTTCAGGAACATTAGGATACTTGTTGATAACCCTCGACACCGTACTCCTGGACACTCCTGCCAGCCGAGCTATATCCTCACTCTTCATATTCACCCCCATGAACGCGCGTTTACTAAACTATTATACATGGGTTTGGTTTATTATTCAAGTGGTCAAATTTCTTATTTTACAAGATGCCTTAATGAGCATTTAAAAATTTTTTCTTAAGTTTATAGTTTTTTAATATTTTTTCATTTTATTTTAATGTTTCTTTCACGGCTGTTTAATTTTCGAGGGGTAATATAAATATGTAGCAAGAAAATTTAAACTTAAAGGAGGCAATAAAAATGAATAAAAATTTATTAAGAACATGTATTGGTTTAACAGTTGGAGGATCACTTTTAGTAACCTCTACAGTTATGGGTATGGCAGCCGGCCCTACCGGTTATGAAACCTTGAAAGCTGCTGTAAAAAGTTCAAGGACAATCAAAAATGCAACATTTAATATCTCTGGCTCCATTGCAGACAGCAACAAAAAATTCACCAATGTAAATTCCACTCTAAAGCTTGAAAAGGATGAGTTAATAAGTGGAGCTATTTCCCTTGACAGCAATGATGTTAACAAAAGTTATAGCTTCTTCGAGGGCGAAAACAGCATAATTTTCAAGGATGATGCGTCGAATGTGTATAACAAAATAAACTTCACCGATGACGAGTCAGATAAAGAGGATGAGGAACACGATAATCCCCGAGTTGAAGCACTCTGTGAAAACATTCTGGATACTTTAGTTGGGGACCTTAAAAAGAAGGTAGACCTAAAGAAACTTGACAATGAGGAAAAACAGATCAGCATTGATCTCGACAAAAGTGAAATCCCTGCTTTAGTTAATCTGGCACTCAATGCAGATGATGGAGAAGATGATAAGGAATGTAAGACAGAAGCTAAAATAAAAGACATCATTGGCGTAGACCCCTTGAAGTTAGATTTACCTGAACTCACCAACATAGAGGCTGATAAAATCAATGTTGAAATAGTAGTTGATAAAAACAACATCGTAAAAGAAATGGATTTAGTTTTTGATATTACTGGAAACGACGCTCAAAACAAGGTTCACAATCAAGAACTTAAGTTAAGTGTGGATGTAGGTGGAATTAATTCAACTTCTGTAGACACAGTAGACTTAAGTGGTAAAGAAGTAAGGGAAATATCCGACAAAGATTTTGATCAAGACTAAGAATAGAAAAGCTTACATAATTCTTTCAAAAAGTTTGTTTTCCCAAACAGACTTTTTGAAGAATTAGGTACAGCTGATTGCATCATTTCGAAGGAGTGAATTAGAATGGAAAAAATACTGGAAGTAACGGATCTTAAAAAAATTTATAAAAACGGCAGAGGCGTCTGTGATATAAATTTTGACATAAATCAGGGTGAAATCATCGGGCTTCTTGGTCCTAACGGGTCTGGCAAGACAACAATTATGAAATCCATAACAGGACTGCTGAAGATTGACAATGGAAATATAAAAATCTGCGGCATCAATATTTCCGATAAATTTGAAGAGGCAATAGTAAATGTAGGCTGTCTGATTGAAACTCCATCAGCCATTGGAAATATGAGTTGCTATAACAATCTTAAACTTATATCAAATTACTATAGCAATATTGATACATCAAGAATTGATGAAGTACTTCAAATAGTAGGTCTTTCAAAGTATAAAAATGATAAAGTCAAGAATTTTTCGCTTGGGATGAAGCAAAGACTGGCAATAGCAATGGCTATTTATCAGAAGCCAAGACTGGTAATACTGGACGAACCTGCCAATGGGCTTGACATAGAAGGATCAAAGGAATTAAGGAAAATTATTTCAGACCTTGCAAAAGAGTTTATGATAAGTTTCTTGATCTCAAGTCATCAGATTTATGAAATAGAAATGCTGTGTGATAAAATCCTAATAATACAGGATGGAAAAATAGTTGACACATGCAGAGTTAAAAACGTTAAAGCTGAAGGCATTTCACTCGAAGACTATTTTATCGAAAAGACGAATTTAAATAAGGAGGCTGATGGAAATGAATTCAATTATAATAGGAACAAAGAATGAAACCTCTAAAATATTTTCAAAAAAGAAGTTTATCTTTCTATTTTCAATCTCATTGCTTGTAACAGTGGCAGCTTCAACCATCAATTTGTTATCATCCAGAAACTTTGGTGCTCCGTTGCTAAATAATGCAAACCTTCCAGTCACTGTACTAAACTTTATGTCATCATTACTTCTACCGCTATTTATACTTATGCTCACAAGTGATCTGTTTTCCGGAGAATTTTCCGACAATTCAATTGTTATGTCATTGGTAAGGCCAATTACACGTAATAAACTTTATATTTCTAAAATTTTAGCAATTGGAATAAGCATCCTGTTTCTCTTGCTGGGTACTTTCCTAATCTCCTTAATTGCCAGCCTATTTGGAGGTAATTTAAGTACATGCTTATCAAAACTTCCATCTAATTTTATAGCATATGTATCTGCAGTTATCCCCATGCTGCTCGTAGCTATAATTACTGCCTTTGCAGCTCAATTCACAAAAAGCGGCAGTCTGACGGTTGTAATTATGATATTGGCCTCAATCTTTATGTCAGCAGCTTCGCTTATTTTCCCGGAAATAATACCGTTTATGCCAACAACATACCTTACATGGTATCAAAACTTTTATACCGATTTTAATCTTTCTATCATCCTAAATCAGTTATTATATATTCTTGCATATGGTATAATATTTATGTTTGCAGGAACGTACCTTTTTACGCAAAAAGACATAAGCTAGTGCCCGGTAAGGTGATTTTTTATAAGGCGTACGTGGCTTAGAACAGATGAAGTGTATTTTTAATGGTATGAAAGGTTAGAAAAATAGTAATGTTAAAGAGTACTAGCCAAGGGGGCTTTTACAAATGTCTATCCGATTTAAATTGATACTATCAAATGTTTTGATGATAGTAATCCCATTAGTATCATCAGTAGTGCTGGCAATTATTTTAATTGGCACAAACTTTGACAAGGCCGGCTTTGGACATGATAGTTCTAAAGAAATATCCGATGAGGTTGTCCAGAATACATTTAAGGAATTTATAACTATATCAAATGATGCTTTAAACAATCCAGATAAATTTAAGAGTTTGCAATATCTTCAGAATATTGATACAAAATTGAGAGCACTTAATGGATATCTGGGCTTTACAATTGAAGATAAAATCTACTACCTGTCTGACAAAATAGCCCGGCAAAAGTTTGAAAACCACTTGTCATTAATTGCAGCTAATAAACAATCTTCTGATGAATCGGATCATACGTTTGATGAAATGGATTACTTCAACCACAAATTCAAATTATCGGATGGAAAAGATTGCACAATTTATATTTTCTTTAATACAAAACCCTTTGAAAATTTCTTTCATGGGTTTGTATCAAACTTTGTAAGCTGGTTTTTGATAATCGTGCTGCTTACTAATGGAGTTCTTACATTTATTGTATCACGGAGCATTATTAAACCCCTGAAAAAGCTTAAATATGGTGCTGAACAGATAAAAGACGGCAATCTATCCTTTGTTATAGATGAAAAATCCAAGGATGAAGTCGGAGAAGTCTGCCATGCCTTTGAAGAGATGAGATACAGGCTTAAAAGCGCACTCGAGCAGCAGCTAAAATATGATGAAGAGCGTAATGAATTTATAGCAAGCATCTCTCATGATTTAAAAACACCACTAACCTCTATTAAAGGCCATATCGACGGTTTAAAGGATGGTGTTGCCGATACTCCCGAGAAAACCGCAAGATATATGGATATTATCTACAAAAAAGTTATTGATATGGACAGACTTATAAATGATCTGACCTTTTATTCCAATCAGACTTTAAAAAAGGTGCCCTTTAACTTTTCCAAGGTTAATCTAAAAATCTTCATTGAAGATATGATTGATGAATACCAGATAGAACTAGATAAACTTGGAATAACCATTACAAGCTGCTACAATTTATCAGGCGATACACTGGTAAAAGCCGACTCAGAAAAACTTAAAAGGGTTATAGCAAATATATTTGAAAATTCTATAAAATATATGAATAATGAAAACAGTCAAATAAAGATAGATGTACAGGATAGACAAGATAAGGTTTTGATCGGTATACACGACAATGGTGAAGGAATTAAAAAAGAACATCTGCCAAACATATTTAACAGATTCTACAGGGCAGATCCTTCAAGAAATACAACTAAAGGCGGAAGCGGCCTTGGACTTGCAATTGCAAGTCAGATAATAGAAGAGCACGGAGGTAGGATCTGGGCTGAGAGCGAATTTGGAAATGGAACAAGTATATACTTTCAATTGGAAAAGGTAGGTACAGGTAATGAAAAAACGGATACTGATAGTTGAAGATGAGGTCACAATAGCTGAACTCCAAAGAGATTATCTTGAGATCAGCGGATATGACGTTGAAATAGAAAAGACAGGAGATAAAGGGCTTTCCAGATCATTAAAGGAAGACTTCAACTTAATAATTCTAGACCTAATGCTTCCCAATATTGACGGTTTCGAAATATGCCGGAAGATCAGGGAATCTAAGAATATACCTATTCTTATGGTATCAGCCCGTAAAGAAGACATTGACAAAATAAGAGGACTTGGACTTGGCGCTGATGACTACATAACAAAGCCCTTCAGCCCGAGCGAACTTGTAGCTAGAGTTACAGCACATATATCCCGTTATGAGAGACTTATAGGAAGCAAAGAAAAGAAAACGGAAACAGTTAACATTAGAAACCTTATTATAGATAAAGATTCCCGCAGAGTCTGGCTTGAAAACCAGGAGATTACTCTTACAGGTAAAGAGTTTGATCTTCTATTATTCATGGCCGAAAACCCCAACAGGGTTTTTTCTCGTGAGGAATTGTTTGATAACATCTGGGGAATGGATGCCTGCGGGGACATTTCCACTGTCACAGTTCACATTAAGAAGGTCCGGGAAAAAATTGAGCTCGACAATTCAAAACCTCAATACATTGAAACTATTTGGGGAATCGGCTATAGGTTTAAAGTATAATATTTGTATAAATGACTATTCACTTCAACACAAAAACAAAGGGGAGCTGCGCGCCCCCCGGAATTTTAAGAGTAAAACCTATACTTTTTTCATAGCAATTGCTTCTTTTGCTTTATTTACAATATTTTCAGCTGTCAGGCCATACAGTTTAATTAATTCATCCGGTTTGCCTGATTTACCAAATTTGTCCTGAACCCCTACCATCTTAACCGGTACAGGATAATTTTCAACCAGCACTTCTGCTACCGCGCTTCCGAACCCACCCATTACAGTGTGTTCTTCACATGTCACAATGGCACCGGTTTCCTTAGCTGCTCTAACGATAATATCTTTGTCAATTGGCTTTATAGTATGAATATTTACTACTCTGGCACTGATTCCCTGGCTCTTAAGTATCTCACCAGCTTCAACAGCTTTTCCCACCATGTATCCTGTAGCAATTATTGTCACATCTGTACCTTCTGAAATAGTAACACCTTTTCCCAATTCAAACTTATAGGTATTTTCATCAAATAATACAGGAACAGCAAGACGTGAAAGCCTTAAATACACAGGTCCTTCAAACATAGCCGCAGCGATGGTCGCATGTCTTGCCTCTACTGCATCAGCCGGACTGATAACAGTCATATTAGGAATGGATCTCATCAATGCAATATCTTCAATAACCTGATGGGAGGCACCGTCCTCTCCAACAGTCAGTCCTGCATGAGAACCTCCTATCTTCACATTTAATGCTGGATAACATATTGAGTTTCTTACCTGTTCAAAAGCTCTTCCTGTAGCAAACATTGCAAAGGTGCTGGCAAAAACCACCTTACCACAGGAAGCAAGTCCCGCAGCTGCCGACATCATGTTTGCCTCAGCGATTCCCATATTAAAAAATCTTTCAGGATATTTTTTCTTGAATACTTCAGTCTTTGTAGACTTTGAAAGGTCAGCATCCATTACCACAATTCTTGTATCTGCACCTATCTCAGCTAGAGCATTTCCATATGCTTCTCTTGTCGCTATACTTTTTTGCATTCTAAATCATACCTCCATTCCAGCCAAAACTGCATCCAGTTCAGCTATAGCCTTTTCTGCCTGCTCCTTGTTAGGAGCTACGCCATGCCATCCAGCTTGATTTTCCATAAATGAAACGCCCTTGCCCTTAATAGTCTCAGCAACGATCATAGTAGGCTTGTCCTTAGACTTCTTAGCTTCATTTATTGCCTCAATAATTTGCAAATGGTCATGCCCGTTTATCATAATTACTTTCCAGCCAAAGGCTTTAAACTTCTCCTCAACAGGTTCAGGAGACATTACTTCGCTAATATTTCCGTCTATCTGTAAATGGTTGTGATCCAGAAAAGCTATAAGATTATCAAGCTTATAATGAGCTGCTGCCATTAATGCTTCCCAAACTTGTCCTTCCTGAATTTCACCGTCACCTAGCAAAGCATATACATTATAGTCCTTATTGTCAATTTTTCCCGCAATAGCCATTCCAACAGCGGCAGATATACCCTGACCCAGGGAACCTGTCGACATATCAACTCCAGGTACGTACCTCATGCTGGGATGTCCCTCAAGAAAGCTGTCCACACTCCTGAATTTTACCAGTTCTTCTTTTGGAAAAAATCCTTTCTCAGCTAGTGCTGCGTACAAAGCAGGAGAACAATGTCCTTTTGACAAAACAAATCTATCCCTATCTTCCCAGTGCGGGTTCTTTGAGTCTAGCCTCATCTCGTTAAAATACAATACAGTAATTATATCTGTACAAGAAAGTGATCCACCTGGATGACCTGATTGGGCATTATATACTTGCTCAATTATATGTTTCCTCAATATTGTGGAGTACTTTTTTAACTCTTTTATCTGACTTTCGTTCATGATACATCTCCTAAGAAAAATTTTTTCGTAATAAGTATACTACAGTGGAAACTTTTAGTCTACAGATACGCTTCTTTTTTAACAAATTTATTACACAAAATGCTTTACAAAACGTGCTCTAAACCCTCATTCATAGGTTTTAAAGCCTTCCCCCAGAACCTCCCTAATATCTGCCAATATTATAAACGCATTCCTATCAACATCTTTAACTATATTTTTCAGCATTGGCATTTGCCCTCTATTTAAAATACAAAGAAGTACCTTTTTTTTGTTTCCTGTGTACATGCCTGTCCCATCAAGTGCTGTCACTCCTCTATCTAAATCTATTAGAATTTTTGCTGCTATCTGATCTGAAAGATCTGAAATTATAAAGACTGCCTTTGCAAAGTTCACACCTTCTAATATAGCATCAATTACTTTTGAACTTATAAATAAAGTAACAATTGCATACAATCCCAACTGAAAACTTTTAAATGCAACAGCTGCAAGTATAATTACACTTGTATCAATAAGTAAAAGAGTCTCACCCATTGTCAACACCGGGAAAAAGTGAGTTACTATTCTAGCTGCAAGATCAGTTCCGCCGGTAGTGGCACCTGATCTGAATACAAAGCCAAGTCCTACTCCCATTAAAAAGCCGCCAAACAGGGCATATAGAAGTATATCCTGTGAATTAATAAGACTTCCAGATTCCCCAAGAAAATTTTTGACAAATGTATTTGTAAAAGGCTCAGTCAGGTCAATAATAACAGACAACAGTACAGTCCCGAAAAGTGTCTTTAAAACAAACTTTTTACCAATAAAGCGCATACCCAGTAAGAACAGTGGAATATTTAGAGCAAGCATGGTTGTACCAACCGGTAACTTACCATTGCTTACATAATATAAAACTGTTGCTATCCCACTAACTCCTCCCGGAGCAATCTTATAAGGAACTAAAAATATATTTATTGAGCCCGCTGTTATTATTGAGCCTACACCAACCATCAAATAATCTTTCCAGTTTTTGGTTGCATTTTCTTTTAAATTCATTTTTTACCTCTGTTAAACACCTCAAATTTAATTTATGTTTCCCAAATATTATATTATTCATCCAATTCACTAATACAAAGCTTTAGATAATATTAACCAATCTCTTTTATTACATATTGTGTTTATGCTATAATGTGATGGACATAATATAATTTGATTGCAGCCGAGGGCTGCTTCAGGAATTCTGAAAATATAACTTCAGCTATTTCTTAATATAAAAATTAAGAAAGCTATTATCAAGGAGATTGCAATGAAAGTTCTTCATCTAATTGGTGGAGGAGACATAGGTGGAGCAAAAAGCCATGTTCTCTCTCTAGTAAATGAGCTCGGCAAGCATATAGATGTTAAATTAATCAGCTTCAGGACAGGTGCATTTGCTGATGAAGCCCACACTTTAGGTATAAATATAGACATTGTAAAAACGGGTACTATTTTTTCTGATGTCAAGAAGGTTTTGGAAATAATAAAGGAAGAGGGATATGAACTTATACATTCGCACGGTGCTAAAGCGAACATGGTTGCTGTGGCAGTTAAAAAGATTACAGGTTTGCCTGTAGTAACAACGGTTCACAGTGATTACAGGCTTGATTATCTTCAAAATATAGTAAAGATGTTTTCTTTTGGTATGGTAAATATGGTTGCACTTCGATTCGTAGATTACTATATCGGTGTATCTAAAAATTTCAAAGATATGCTGATTGAAAGAAGGTTTAACCCCCAAAATATATTTACTGTTTATAATGGTATCAATTTCGAGAAGAAGGAATTAAAGCTTACCAAAGAGGGGTTTTTATCAAAATATAATCTACATTTTGATAAAGATGATGTAATTATCGGAATTCTTGCAAGACTTCACCCGGTAAAAGGAATCACAACTTTTCTTCAGGCTGCCGCTGAAGTAGTTAAGCAAAATCCTTCAGTAAGGTTTCTGATAGCAGGTGATGGTGAAGAAAGAAAATCTTTAGAACGTAAAGCTGCTTCTCTCAAGCTTGATAAAAACGTGTTCTTTCTAGGCTTTGTTAATGAACCCTATGAGTTTATTAACACTATAGATATAAATGTCCTTACTTCCTTAAGTGAAAGTTTTCCATATTCTATTTTAGAGGGTACACTCTTTAAGAAAGCTACAATAAGCAGTAATGTAGGGGGTATTTCAGACCTTATTGATACTGAAAGAAATGGATTTCTTTTTGAGCCTAAGGATTATCAAGCCCTCGCCAAGCACATGCTTACACTCGTTAATAATACGCAGCTTAGAGAAGAAATGGGTCAAAAAATTCATCAAAAGGCTAGTACGTATTTCTCCCTTGAAAATATGTGTAATACTCAACTTGGAATATATGAAAACATTATATGCAGAAGCCTTGACAGAAAAACTCCCCGAAATCATTATGATGCTATAATTTCCGGGTACTACGGTTTTAAAAATGTCGGTGATGATGCAATGCTCATGGCTATAATAGATAATCTAAGGATGTGTAAAAAGGATCTTCGGATATTGGTACTTTCAAAGAATCCTGTTGAAACAAGACGTATTTATAATGTTGATTCAATAAACAGAATTAACCTCCTTAGAATCCTCTTTACCATGAGAAAATCCAAACTATTTATAAGCGGCGGAGGAACCCTAATTCAGGATAATACAAGTACCCGTTCCCTTATATATTACCTTGGAATGATCTGGTTGGCTAAAAAAACGAACATGAAAGTTATGATCTATGCCAACGGTATCGGACCTTTAAACAAGAAGAACAATAGAAATCTAACAAAATATGTTGTCAATAAAGTAGATGTTATTACTCTTAGGGAAGAATTATCCTACAAAGAGCTTGTTAATTTAAATATAGACAAACCCCAAATTCATGTGACTGCAGATCCTGCCTTCACTATAAAAGCTGAAAATCCTGAACATATTAATTATTTACTTTCAAGTGAAGGGATCGACCCTCAGACCCCATTTATCGGTTTTTCGGTAAGAAGGTGGAATAACCATGACAAATATGAAACAACCATTGCCAAAATTGCGGATTACATCATAGAAACATATGGCATTAACACACTATTTATTCCAATGCATTATCCTGGTGATCTTGTAATTATTGAAAACATACTATCCAAGATGAAAAATAAAGGTTATGCAATCAGAAAAAAACACTCTGTATCAGAAACACTTGGAATAATTGGTAAAACTCAAATGCTTATTGGCATGAGGCTACATGCTTTAATATTTGCAGCCAGTATAGGCATTCCATCAGTCGGTATTGTTTACGAACCTAAGGTTGAAGGCTTTCTAAAGTATGCAAACCAAGCCTCGGCAGGTCATGTAAATTCATTGGAATTTGATAAAATGAAACAAATAGTTGATAATGTATGGAACAACAGGGAAAGTATCAAAAGAGAACTGGATTCTACTACTGCAGACCTTAAGGAAAAGGCATTAAAAAATGCCCATGTAGCTTTTGATCTTATTGAAAACTATTAATTTCGGGAATTAATCCCTTGGTAAATTTATAATACAAAGGAGTTAGTATGAGAAGGACTGTAAAAATTTTAGATATACCTGTAGATAACTTGACAATGGAGGGAGCAGTAGAAAGGTTTAAATACCTCCTGGGCGAACCCGGTATACACACCATTTATACCCCAAACGCCGAGATAATGATGGCTGCACAACGAGAGCCAGATTTAAAAGCAATCTTAAGTGAAGCTGACATGCTTTTACCTGATGGGGCGGGTGTGGTTCTTGCATCTAAAATTATCAGGGATAATTTAAAGGAACGTGTTGCAGGTTATGATCTTACTCTAAATTGTTTCAAGCTGTCTTCTAAAATGAATATTTCTTATTTCTTTTTTGGTGGAAAACCTGGAGTGGCTGAGGAAGCAGCGAAAAAAGTACAAACAGAAAACCCTGACATCAATATTGTTGGAATTAGAAACGGATATTTTTCTGCTGATGAAGAATCAAATATAATTGAACAAATAAATGCCTCAAATCCTGATGTTCTGTTGGTTGCTCTTGGCGCTCCAAGGCAGGAAAAGTGGATATACAAAAACAAACATAGACTTAATGCAAAAATTTGTATAGGTGTTGGAGGTACTTTTGATGTACTTGCAGGCAGGGCCAAAAGGGCACCAGTGTTTTTTCAAAAGAATGGTCTTGAATGGTTATACCGTCTTTACAAGGAACCTTGGAGGTTTATAAGAATGCTTGATTTACCAAGGTTTATCCTGCTTGTAACTGCTAAGAAAGTAGGTCTAAAAAAATAAATTTTAAAAGAGTCAGAATAAAATAGCCTGCTACATTCGCAGGCTATTTATATTTATTATACTTTAAACTCACCAATTGTAGATTCAAGTCGTCCTGAAAGTTTACCCAAATCCTCCGATAGAAGTACAAGATGCTTGATTATCTGAACTAGCTCGCTAAAACCACCTGATATGTTGTCAATATCTTGAACATTTTTCTTTGTACTGTTGTTCAATTTTAGCAAAGACTCTAGCATTTCTTCTTTTGCATCCTGTATATACTTAACTGAGTTATTAATGTTATTCATCTGGTTAAAGACGTTATCCATGAAATCCATAATGCTATCAAACTTCTCTATAGTATCGCTGACTGATGAATCATGCTGACTGATAACCTCATCTGACACTTTAACTACTTCACCAGTTTTTTCAATAGTCTCTGTTATATACTTCAGCTTATTTTCAATATAAAATGCTGAATCGTTTGATTGAGCCGCAAGCTTCTTTATTTCCTGTGCAACAACGCTGAAGCTTTTACCGGCATCTCCGGCTTTAGCTGCTTCAATTGTAGCGTTTAGTGCGAGTAATTTCGTCTGTCTTGCTATACTCTTTATAACATTTGTTATTTTTGATATTTCTGTAGATTCAACCTTTAATATACTAATCAACTTGGAAAACTCGGATAAAGTATTCTTAACCTCATGAGCATTCACCTGGAGGCTGTTTACAGTTGACTTACCATATTCACTAAGTTCTTTTGCGCCTAATACTATGCTATTGACTTCCTTAAAGTCGTCAGTTATAAGTTGAATCTTATCTGATAGGTTATTGGCAATGTTTTCATTTACATCAATCTCTTTATTCTGTTTATCCATCTCCGAATTCATCCTGGTAAGCATCAAAAGAAATTCCTGTATAGAAGCATAGCTTTCTTCGCAAGTTGCCGATACGGACTGAGAAGACTCAATAGAAACTTGAGATGCTTCCTTTACACTGCCTATAAGCTTCTTTAAATTTTGTACCATTTCCTTAAAGTTTTCACCAAGACTTCCAATTTCGTCCTTCCTCTTCAGGTCAAATACTTCCCCAAGGTTACCCATTTTTATTTCATTCATAGAATTTGCCAAAACTTTTATACCAGATGTAATATCAGAAGTAATAATTACCGATATAATTAAACTGAATATGAAACAAATCAAACCTATTATCAATATATTTCTCGACGTTTCATATACCTTACCAACTACTAAAGACTCCTTGGTCATTGATATCAAAGTCCAGTTAAGAGGAGTTCCATCTATATTTTTTATTGAGTAGTACCCTACAACTACTTTCTTTCCATTAACATACAAATCTTCTAACATTCCACCTACTAAGTTGCTCTCTGACTCCTTATACGCTTCCTTTACTTTTGCCTGTACCAGATTATATATTTCCTCTGTTAAATAGTTGTCCCTCTGCTTTAAACCTACTTTCTGCTCATCAGTGAGCTTAGTTCCTATATCTAATTTGTATGTAGGCTCTGTCAATATCTCTTCGCCTACTTTGATTTGAGTTTTTCCAAGCAAATCAGCCATTGTTTTTCCTTCTTTATTTGCTAAAAACAACTCATTTAATGAAAATCCATCTTCACCTACGTTACTTCGGTTATATATCATATTATTTTGTCGCCCTACCAAAAACACTTCACCTTTATTGGGTATATCTACACTAGACAAGACATCTCTTAATACATCCTCTTTGACATCAAATTGAAGTATTCCCTGGCTTTGCAAACTAGTTGCAGTATAAACATTTCTAAAAAAGCAAAATAATCGATTTTGCCCTAAGTTGATAAAACTGAGGTCTGTAATGTGAGTATCAATCCACAAAGATTTCTGTTTGCTTTCAGCAAATTCTCTCATTCCCAAGGTATCAAAATAGTTTAGTCCGGCTCTCAGATGTTGCAAGCTTCCCTCTCCTACCATTTCAGCCTGTGAAGACTTTGTAGAGTTATTACTCGATATTATCATATATGCAATCTTATCAGAACTGTTTGCAAGATATCTTTGTAAATCGCCTTTAATTTTGCCTCTATAACTTTCAAAAACATTGCTGTCTTTTGTGCTATTCATCGCCTGAATGTTCTCAGCAATACTACTATTATTAGCAACAAGCTCCGCAACTCCGGAAATATCCTCTAATTCTCTTTCAATATTGCTGGCTGTCTGTTCAAGTATATTAATTGTATTGCTTTTATTTTGCTCAAGTAGTATATTTGAAATATTTTTATATGAGTAATAAACAATTACAAAGAGAGTAAATAGAATAATAGCTCCGAAGGCCATAGTTAATTTAAGACCTATCTTTGCATTCCTTAGGTTTAATATGTTCGTAATTTTCAATCCTTTTGACTTTAAATTTTTTATATTTGGTATTCGGCCTTTTATAAAAAACTTTTTCAAATTAAAATTAATTCTCATATTTTCACCTCGTAAACCAATTTATATCCATAACTTAGCATGAGTAGAAACAGAGTTAAAGTACCAAAAAGAATCATTAAACCTGGAATTGTAATTTCTGATATTATCAAGAACTATAATCAACCATATTACATTGGTTAAATCATAAGAATAAGCTACAGGAATTATTAGATCTTAAAAGATGTAATTTCCACCTTCAAAATAATTCTATATGTAAAATAATTCTACACAAAATACATTTTTCCTTCTTTTCATAATTTATTTTCATAATAATTTTTTATTCATTCGCCAGTCTATCCATAATTTCTTTAATAAGTGCTGGCATAAAATAAGCCTCAATTAATATGAGTCTTATTAAAAAATACATTAAATTTTTTAAGTAAAACCTTGGCTGCAATTCTCGAAACATTAAAACCCAAACTACTCTATAGTATATGGGCCTTTCACAAGTACCCATGCCTTTTTACCTACAATTTTAATTCCTCTTCCATCATCTCTGGACACTAGAAGCAAGTGATTTAGAGGTACATCTTGGTTTGTGGTAATGTCAGTACCTGTTCCTGATGTGATATCAGATAATCCGCCTCCAGTTCCTCTTATAGCTTTTGCCTTTCCACCTCTAACAATTATTTCTGCACTTGCACCAGCCATAAGCTTCTGGTTTTCAGTGAGCTCTAAAGCTACAAACATACCATACTTTTCTATGCTTGACAGCCTGCTTTCCATATCTTTGTTTTTTGAAGACAATTCATTTACTGTTTTGGTCAATTCATCAACTTTCTTGATAAGCTCCTGCTCATTAGTAGAGAGCGAATCAATTTTCTGATCAACATAACTTTGAGTAACCAAAGGATCAGAATCTGTGCCAGGCTCTGCAGCAACTGCCGCCTGAATAATATGTACCGCAACCAAACTTGACGCAATAATTAATAAAGAAGCTATGGTTTTCTTATTCCATCTTCTAATAGTTTTCATCTTTTGTAACCCCCTTACTACATCTCTACTAATCCAAAACTAACACTGAGTGCATCATTTACTCTTTCCATAAGTTCATCATCAAGATGGCCAATCTTTTCCCTTAGCCTCTTTTTGTCAATAGTCCTTATTTGCTCTAAAAGTATTACAGAATCCTTTGGGAGTCCGTAATCCTTTGCACTTAATTCTATATGTGTAGGCAATTTTGCTTTGTTTATCTGTGATGTTATCGCAGAAGCTATAACAGTAGGACTGTATTTGTTGCCTATGTCATTCTGGACAATCAACACAGGTCTTATGCCACCCTGTTCCGAACCAATAACCGGACTTAAGTCAGCATAAAATATATCTCCACGTTTTATAACCACTATTTTTCCAACTCCCTAAGCCCTTCCTCATATTTTTGCTGTTGATCGTTGTCGGCTTCAAACCATATTTCAGCCAGCTTCTCATTAATTTCTGCCATCTGCTGGTAGCCCTTCTTCATCCTATCCCTCATTTCAATTCTTCTCTTTTCTCGTATATAAAGCTTCATAGCCTCCCTTACAAATTCACTTCTGTTAATTCTCTCCATAGCTACTATGGAATCAACCTCTTTTAATAAGTTATCGGGAAGACTTATCAAAATCTTTTTTAACTGAGCCAAAATAAAACCCCCACTTCTTTTATTGGGTCTACAAGATTTAAAAGAAACAATTAAAATGAATAACCTGTAAACTTTGCAATAATTATTAAGAAACATCTGCCTACAGCACAACTAATTATGTACTTTGCAACTTTAATTGTACTACCGTGCGATAAGAATAATATATGAATATGCAATTTTAGAGCATAATTATTGCATACTTATATATATAATTATAAAGCGCAACATATGCACGGGTCAAATTAAAATTAAATTACTGCGCTATTACAAGCTATGTAAATAATTCCATGCAATTAACTCAAATTTTCAATGCATCTATATCATCCCCACCAGTATTAAAACTGAAATATTTTATTAAAGTTAGTTTTTAATATTATTTGCCAACTTATACATATATAACTCCAAAAATTTAAAATATGTTGACATCAAAATATTCCAGTTTTCCTTTTATGGCCGATTTTAGGACATTTGCTTCGCAAATTCCTTCAGTGAAAATCTCAGGGGCATTTAGCCCCATTCCATTTTAGGACATTTGCTTCGCAAATTCCTTATATCAAGTAGTTCAACACATTAAAAAGCTGCCCGTCTTTCCAGTAAACCCTAGGTATTCTCTTTCCGATAATACATGCTATTTCATAATTTATGGTGCCAATTTTGCTTGCTAGATCTTCTATCGATATTTCACTTCCGTTCTGGCTTCCAAAAAGCACAACTTCATCTCCTACGTTAACTTCTCCCTGAACGTCGGTCACATCTATCATACACTGATCCATACATATCTTTCCTACGATAGGCACCGACTGCCCATTAACCAATACTCTGCCCTTATTTGTCAGAAGCCTTGTATACCCATCAGCATAACCTATAGGTAATGTCGCAATCCTGCTTTCACGCTGCGTCTTGAATATCCTTCCATAACTTATGCAGGTATCTGTTTCTACGTCCTTAACCAGTATTATGTTTGCCTTTAAGGTCATGGCCGGCTTCAGGTTTATCCTGTCCTTTTGAACTTCTTCAGAAGGATACATTCCATATAATGCAATCCCGGGTCTTACCATATTAAGATGCATCTCCGGGAATTCAATAACACCTGCACTGTTGCAAACATGCTTTACAGGAATATATATACCTATACGGTTCAATTCACTGACAATACTCATAAATCTTTCGAACTGCATGTAGGTATAGCTTCTGTCAATCTCATCTGATGATGCAAAGTGTGTAAACAACCCTTCAATAATTATTTTAGGCAGTTTACTTATTTTTACAACATTCTTTACTGCGCTGTAGCCAGGCATAAAACCTACCCTTGTCATTCCCGAATCTATTTTAATATGAATTTTTATATTTTTATCAAGCCTTACGGCAGCTTCAGATAGCGCCTCTGCCAGGTCGTGACTGAATACCGTCTGAGTAACATCATTTAAAATGATCTCTTCTGCCCTTCTAGGGTCTGTATAGCTAAGTATCAGTATCGGTACGTCAATGCCGTTTTTCCTTAACTGAATAGCCTCATCAAGCATGGAAACCGCCAATCGTGTAACCCCATTTTCAAGCAAGGTTTTAGCTACTTCCATTACACCATGCCCGTAAGCATCAGCTTTTACAACCCCCATTATTTCAGCCTTTTTGTCTGTTATTCTTCTTATCTCTTTTACATTATGGGCTATATTGTCAAGATTAACCTCTGCCCAAGCCCTGTTAAATTTGTAGTCCATTTCGACCCCTCGATCCATTATTTCAGTAAATTAGCTCACATTCTATTCTATCCGCAGCGGAACTCTTACTTGAAAATCTATTACCGCTGTGATATGTACTTTATAACATCTGCTCTGCTTATGATACCCACAAGCTTTTGATTATCAACAACAGGAATTCTGTTAATATCCTTTTCAATCATAAGTTCAGCAATCCGCTCAACTTCAGTGTCCGGTCCAATAGTTACCACCTTTTTTGTCATTATCTCTTCTGCTCTAGTTGCAACAAGTTTCCTGAGTTCTTCATTATATTGCTTTACACTTTTTAAAAATATCAGTCCTCCAAGAATTTCTACAACAGGAGGGAAATGAGGTTCAATGTCTTTATATAGCAAATCCTTTTCCGAAACCATTCCTATAACTTTACTGCTGTCATCCAAAACCGGTACTCCGCTGATATTCTTTTCAGATAATAAGTGGGCAATCTCTTCAACTGTAGTATCTTTCTTAATGGCAATTACATCTGTAGACATAATATCTCTAGCCTTCATTTTACACCACTCCTCTGTTTTTATATTAAATAAAGCAATTGCTTCCAACCGCAGCAAACCATTTCAACGATGCAGTTTCATCCCGCTACTCCATTAAGGCAATTGTAAAATTTTTATTTGGTTAGGAATTTCCCGAACCAGATCGCCCGCAATAAGGCCATGTTCACCTTTTTCTGCTGCAATATTATCCCCACAAGCTCCATGCAAATATACTCCTGCAATTGAAGCATCCAGAGGTTTTAGTCCCTGCCCAATGAGCCCGGCGATAATTCCTGTCAATACATCTCCACTTCCACCTGTAGACATTCCCGGATTACCTGTAGTATTTATATAGATTTCACCTTCAGGTGATGCAATGATAGTTCTTGAACCTTTTAGAACAGTGATTACACCCCATTCTTTTGAGAAATTTCTGGCAATATTAACTCTGTCCTTCTGGACCTCTTTAACACTTGTGCCTATTAATCTTGCCATCTCACCCGGATGAGGAGTCATAACTATCTGCGTTCTTATATCCTTTAGAACGGACAAATCTTTTGCTACCAGATTTATACCATCTGCATCAAGCACAATAGGTACTCTTGAACCTTTTATAATATTATATACCACATCTGCAATTTCATTCCCTGCTGAAAGACCAGGCCCCACTGCTGCAACATTTACATTATTGAGCTGCTCTAATATTCCTGAAATTGATTGCCTCGGAAGATAACCTTTATTCTCATCTTCAAAAGGTATTGTAACCGCCTCAACTAAAGCCCCAGCGTAAACAGGTACTAAAGATAACGGAGCTGCCAGATAAACAAGCCCTGCTCCTGATCTTAAGGCTGCTCCACCTGTAAGACACGCCGCTCCTGTCATTCCTCTAGATCCTGCTACAACAAGAATCTTTCCATAGGTACCTTTATTGCTGTCTCTTCGCCTTCTTGGTATTAATTGTGAAACAAACTCCATGTCAATTAAATGGCCTTTTATTTTGATGTTATCGACAGCTGCCTTAGGTATTCCTATATCTACAATTTTCAAATCTCCAACATAGTCACAACCCGGATGTATTAGCTGCCCAATCTTCGGGAACCCAAAAGTCACTGTTGTACAAGCCTTAATACATGAGCTTGATACTTTTCCGGTTTCTCCGTTCACTCCCGATGGAATATCTATAGCTATTACAGGAACATGGCAATCATTCACAAGCTCAATAACACACGCCATGATACCTTTAACCTCACCTTTTAGTCCCGTGCCCAATAATCCATCCACCACTATATCTGCCAATTCTACTCTCTTTTTAACCTCATCGATTTGCTCATCTCTTGTAACTTCATTTATTTCAATTCCCATTTTGACCAGTATATCGAGGTTGGTCTTTGCATCTCCGGTAATATCAACAAGCTTTGACAACACATATACACTTACACTGGCACCCATGTTAAACAGGTGTCGTGCAACTGCAAAAGCGTCTCCTCCGTTGTTACCCTTACCTGCAAGTATAATAACCTTTTTACTTGGCTCGTTTCGCTTCGCTGCACTGCTCGCCATGCAGCCTGGATCAGTGCCAAGGATTTTTGAAATCTCCCGGACAACCCCCAAGGCTGCATTCTCCATCAATACCATCCCCGGTATACCAAAGTCATTTATGGCAGTTTTGTCAATTTCCTTCATTTGGTCAGGTGTTACTGCTCTCATCATTTACCTCCAGACAGCTCTTTACAACGTATCTATTTAATATTTATAAAGGTGTATTTTATATGTTCATCGTTAGTTTTACTCATTTTCATTATCGGCATTATTCTCAGGCCTTAAAGTAGTAAAAGTTTCCCCAAAGTATTCCCTATCCAATTTTTCCAGCTCTTCTCCTCCTAGAAGGTCATGAAAATATGAATAAGTAGCAGTATCATCCTGGGATAAAAACTCCTTCTCTTCAGTATATTCTTTTAACTTTTGCCTGGTTACCTCAATTAAACCTTCCAGTTCCCTATATATTTTCTGGTTTTCGCGCATTTTAAAATAGACAGTATTCACTGTATGCTCAAGAAGCTCAAGATTAGTATCTCTGACTTTGTCAGGATTAATCTCAAGCCCCTCTTCTATTTCCTTCAATCTTTCATTGATATGCTTTATTTCTTGTTCACAATTGTGCATTTCAAGTTTTGCCTGTTCGTCATTTTTCTCAAACACATCCGGAGTGAGCTTTATAATTTTATCCATGCACTCTTTTTTTCTGTGCACCAGCTCTTTGGTTTCGGAAGTAAACCGTGAATCGTCCTTAATAAGCTCCCTAAGCTTTTTCTCACATTCTAATATTTCCTCTGTTTTAGGGGTGTTTTGAAAGAGCCCATTCCACCTTTCATCAAGAATGAGAAGATGTATATTGTTTTTTTTAAGCACCCTTCTATCAAACTTTTTCCGCTGATGCTGAACCTTCTTTTCAAAAAGCTTTTCAAGTGGATTAAACATAATACATCCCCCTCACCTGGCGCTTATCAACATTATACCTCTTTAATCCGTCATTAATGTTAAAAACGCACTGCACATGCTTGTGGTCTGCACTCCTTGGAAATTAATCCATGTCATTATCAGGTTATGGTTATCAATTTTCCGTAAGTTTGTTTTTCCTTATTCTTATAATGCTTAAAACCGATAAAACAATCGCTACATCAACCCAAAAGAACAACATAACTCTAGGATAATACCATATATACTCAACCGCTGCCATAGTAAGTATTCCTAAAAGTGATGATATACCTGCTATTAATACATTGGTAAAATATACATTTGATTTTTCCAAAACACTTGTAACTGAACTTTTAACTGTTCTAAACAAAAACCATACAAATGATAAAATCCCCATGATACCCATCTCAATCCATATCTGCATATACAACACATGGGTGTGAACTGGCACTTTAGATGTATAAAGCTTATATTTGCCTACAATATCCATAAACACATCAGTTCCCAATCCAACTCCCGTTAGTACATAATCCTTTAGCATAGGCCATGAAGTCTGAATAATCTTAACTCTATATTGAGCCGATGTGTCTTTTGAAAGATTGAATAAAGTTTGTATCCTTCTATATACATGCTGCGGAAGAAATGGTACTGCAATTATTCCAACAACCATCATTAAAGGCAGCAAACGTTTGTTTTTAAAAAACGTAAATACCAAAGCCGATACAGCAAATGCAATCCATGCCGACCTTGCACCTGTACAAAACAGAACTGCCAAAGCCGAAAGGCCCATTAATGAAAATATCGCTTTCTTGACAAAAGTCTTGGCATTTAATATAACCGCGACGTAAAAAGGCAGCATCATTATCAATATTTCTGCAAAATTGTTCGGATTAAACACAGTAGCGTAAACCCTACCAGGCATACCTTCGTTTAATTTTACATTAGTTAGCGAAGGATCAAAACGCACCGAATCAGAAGCAAACTGCCATAAACCATATAGTGAAATTACAGTTATACCAGCAAGAATTATCTCAACAAACGCGCCTAGGGACTTCTCATTTTTAATAGAACTCACAATAAGTATAACGAACAAAAAGCAAGTCATATTAATTAAAAGAAAATTAAAACTTAAACCACGATTAATTGAGGTAATCCATGAAAGTGCTACAATCAACATAAACAGAACCAATGAAAAATCAAATGCCTTAAGGTTAAAATACGAATTCCGTTTAATTACGGTACATATAAATAACAAAACCAGCAATGCTATAGCCAATATAGCGCTATAGATGTTATGCCACATTTCATGAGGTGCAATCAATGTCACAAACAGAACCATTCCGATAATAATTTCAAACCTATGAAGCAATAATGACAGCAATCTTAGAAATATACTTTCTTTAAAAACCGCTTCATTACTTCTGTACAGATTTTTAAACATGTTTGAAGGTGCAGTAAATAAGAAATTTGCGAACCTGAATATCAGGCTGTTTTCCCACCACTTACCGACCCTTCCACTCCTTGCAAAGAATCCGAAAATTGAGCTGTTTGTAAACAAAACTATTAACATAACTACAACTTTATCTATAACTCGATGTATCAAACTATTCTCATAGGCTTCATTTACCCTATTTGCCACTCTTAGAACCCAGGCGAAAAACTTTCCGGTAAAACTCCCGGGATATGAAGCTTCAATTATTCTGATAATATAGAATATCGGCTTTAAAATAAAACTATTATATATCAAAGCACATTACTCCTTTTCTATATTATAAATTCTTCCTGAGAAAACAGCGTTTCCTACCCTCATTGTAACAGTTCTTCCTATATAGTAGTTAGCACCAGTGAAAGAATATCCACCATCAGTGTTAGTTACACCAGTTCCTTCAACTTTCATATAATAAGAACAATAACCCGTTTTGCTGCCTACTATCCACTCACCGTTATGAAATTCGTGAAAAGATATTGCCTTGTCTATTTTTGGCGCTTCTATTACTTTTCCAAAAGTAGAACCATTTTCAAAATCTTTTACAATATCCCCTACTTTAGCTGCTTTTACTGAGTAATCTGGGGCCTCATCAGCGTAAAAGGTTAATAAAAACTTTTCTTCATTTGGCTTAAAGGAAATAGTGTTTGACTTCGTCAGCTTGTACCCCACACCTACAACTGCTGCAACTACTACTAAAACAATTAAAATATCAATAATGCTTACCTTCCCAAAAAGCTTCCCCTTACTGTCAATAATCATTTTTTATACACTCCTATATTATTTATTCTTTACCTTTGCAACTTTCCCTGTATAAATTATATGTTTCTGCAGCCACCTTATCAAGGTTAAATTTCTCTTTAACAGTTTTTAACGCATTTTCCCTAAGCATCCTTTGCAGGTCTTTGTCACTCATAATGCGGTTAACAGCTTCTGCCAGTCCCTTTGAATTGTTATATTCCACCAGTATTCCACAATTAGTCTCGTCATTAATTATATCACCATTTCCTGCCATATTTGTAGCTATAACAGGAATTCCACATGCCAAAACCTCAATAATTGCGAAACTCAAAGCCTCATGCTCAGATGAATTTATATACAGATCACTTCCATATATCAAGTTTTTAATATCCTTACGAAAACCCGTAAATATTACATCATTTTCAAGACCCAATTCCCTTACTTGATTTTTGCACTCCTCAAACAAAGGCCCATCATTTGCAAGTACACACCTAAACTTCCTGTCTGTCAGCTTCTTAAGTTCAGCAACAGAATTAATGAGAAATTTGTGGCCCTTGTCATTGGCAAACCTTGATGCACATAAAAATACAAACTCGTCCTCTCCAATGCCAAATTCCTTTCTCATTGTGGATTCTATTTTCTCAGCCCAGTAGTTTACATCAATACCGTTAAAGATTACCTTTATCTTCTTGCCATCTACGCCATTTGAGATCATCATATCCTTACCTTTGTTACAAACTGCAATAATAGTTGACCTGAGCGGATTAAGCATTCTGTTGGTTATTCTTAAGAATTTGTTATTATACAATATAAAATGGTTTGTATAAAATACCTTAACCTTTGGATTTAACAGCTTTGACAACAATGCTATATAGTTCTCTCTCAAAAACTGTGTATGAATAAGATCAATATCCAGTTTTCTGCACAAATTGTTAAGCTCAATAACGGCTTTTATATCAAAAGGGTTTTTCATCTCAATCCTATAAGTATCTAGCCCTAGTTCCTTCAATCTTTCTACCAGCAAGCCCTCTTCATTATATGCAAAATATGCCTTGATTTTATCGTTATTCAGCTTTTCAACAAGTGTTTCAACATACCTTTCGGTTCCAGCCTTACCTGCATGATTAAGCAAATACAAAACCTTTAACATATTATCACCTCCATAATAGGTATTAGTATCCAATGCTTTTTAACATAACATATACTATCTCTAGACAGGTTTCCCATTTCTATACTTGATAACACGCGCAGGATTGCCCCCAACAACAGCATACTCGGGTACATCTTTAGTTACAACTGCTCCTGCACCAACTATTGCTCCTTTATGGATTGTAACACCCGGCAGTACAATCACCCTGGCCGCAATCCAGACGTCATCTTCTATTACTACGGGCTTTTTCGGGTCAGTCTGAAGCCTCATTGGAATATCCAACCTGTCGTTTCTGTGATTCTGAGTAAAGATCATTACGTCGGGTCCAATCATTACATCATTGCCAATTTTTAAAGGCCCTGAAACTCTGCTGTTCACACCCAAACCCGAGTTGTCACCTATTTCAATGCCTATCCCTGCTCCGAAAAAAGCACCGTGCTCGATATTTATATTTTTGCCTGTCTTTTCAAATATCCCTTTACACAACAAACGTCGTATCCGTTTGGACCCCAGGCTATAAACCATATCTGATCCTGGAAGATGCCGGCCAAAAGAATAATACAACATTAAACAAATATAGTATTTCAACTTTTTCATTTCAAATCCTCCAAAACTATTGCTTTTTACATCTAATTCTTCCTAAAAGCCAACCTTGGTTTTGAGCTTATTTAATACATTCACAGTCTCATCAACTTTTAATATATATGTAGAAGCAAAATACACCAAAGCTCCAACTGCTGCAGGTAAAATAAGCTTAATTGTCCTATCAATCAGAACATCTCCATATGTAAATCTGTTGACAACGTAAATCACAGGTAAAACAACTGCTGACATAATAATGCACGATAATGCTATCTTAAATACTACCTTAGCAAGCTTTTTACATCCAAAGGCACCGATTTTCTTTCTAAGCATCAATACCAGCACCATAGCACCAGTCAGTATAGATATTGAGTTTGCAAGCGGTATCCCGTAAGCACCTATAATACGCAATAATACAAGGCTGAAAGAAATATTAACTGCAATTATAATTATACCTATCACTGCAGGCTTTTTAGTATCTTTTAATGAATAAAAAGCTCTGTCAACAACTTCCTTTACACCTGTACCAATTATACCAATTGCATAAAATGCCATCAGCATACTCCCAAGGTTTACAGCATCTGGTGTAAACTTGCCCCACCCTACAACTAGGTTTAATAGTTCTTTCCTCACTAAAATAAATCCCGCTGTTACAGGTAATAAAAAGTAAAAAATAGTTGTGAGGACCTTTATAATACTGGCCTTAAATTCATCCATTTCACCTCTTGCAACAAGGGCTGAAAACTTCGGAAAAATAACCGCCGTAACTGAGTATACAAAAGCCAGCACAGCATATGACACAAGGTTTTGTGCAAACGTAAGTATTGTTACCATATTGCCAAGGTTTGCCGCAACTGTAACATTAAAAAAATTATTCAGAGGATAGGCAGAAGTACCTATCATAATTGGAATCATAAGCTTTATAGCTTTTCTTATATCTTCATCCCTGTAATTTAAAGACGGCCTGAACCGATAATCGGTATTCAAAATGGGTGGTATCAGAATAAGTGCCTGTGTGGAAAGACCAATAAACGTCGCAATCAGCAAGCCTTTAACTCCAAATCTATTGCCCAAAAACAGGACATATCCTATAACAATAACACTGCTTGGTATACTCACAAGAGCAGGCCAGTTAAACTTGCCCAAGGATTGCAAAATACCTTGAAATATGTAGTTTAAAGCAAAAAATATCATAATCGGAAACATTATTCTTAGTGCAGTAACTGCAAAATCATAACTTTTTGTCTTAAACTCTGTCATCAAAGGAAAAATTGGAGCCAAAAGTATTCCTGCAATAGCTAGCAGCATTGTAAAAACTGTTGCAAGGCTGATAGCATTGTCCGCAAATTTATATGCTCTAGTTTTGTTTCCTGCTTCAAGATTACCTGAAAATATTGGTATTACTACTGTAGTCAAAGCTGTTCCAAACACAGTAAAAATAATATTTGGAAACTGTGTCGCATACGAGTAAATATTTATATATACATCATCTGTTCCAAAAAATGCTGTATATATGATCACACTTAAAAAGGACATAAGCCTTGAAACTATCGTGATAATCATAACAATGCTTACTGTTTTTGCAGTACTTTTCATTTAGTTAAATCTCCTTATATTTCTAAATATACAATATAACAATACTAAGTATCCCCCACAGAACAATACTAATTATAAGAGGTATGTCGGACAAAACTGTCTCTTCCGGACTTCCTCCCTCTTTTTTCTTGTAAATAATATATTGATACCTAAATATACCATATAAAACAAAAGGTATAGTAATCATCATATTATAATTTCCGTTATTAGTTGAAAACGTATATAAAGAATATGCCATTACAGTTGATGCGGTTATAATAGAGAGCATATTGTCTATAAACTCAAGAGAATATTCTTCCAGTATCTTTCTATGATTTTCTGCCCCCGTCTCCAGTATGACAAGTTCGTTTCTCCGTTTACTAAAACCTAAAAACAAGGAAAGAAGTAATGTACACAAAAGTATCCACGGAGAAATATATACCCTTATTACAAGAGCTCCTCCAATAACCCTAAGCAAAAACCCCACCGCAATACTCATTACGTCAAGTATAACTAAATGTTTAACTTTAAACGAATAAAGCACATTATTTATAAAATACAGTAAAATTACAAACCCAAAATACCTTTCAACGTAAAAAGCTACAGCCAGAACCAATGGCAGTAAAACTGCCAAAAGTATACCACCTTCAACTTTGCTTATCACACCTGATGCAATTGGTCTGTTTTTCTTTTTAGGATGGTGCCTGTCCTTCTCACAATCAATAATATCATTTAACAAATAAACACTCGATGAAATAAGACAAAATATTATAAAGGCAGCAACAACTTTCTTGAGGTATACATATTCAAACACATGCTTTGCAAATATCAAAGGCGCAAATACAAATAGATTCTTAATCCACTGTTTCGGTCTTAATAATCTCAAATAAGCTGTAATTTTTTGAATAATATTTATTTCAACTGATTTTCCTGAACACTTATCCAATACAACTCCACTCCCAGGTCATGACTATATTAAGCTATTCAAACCATATACCACTAAATAAAGCAAACTCGTACAATTATTATTTCCTAAGTCATCAGTCATTTATTATACCACTTGCTATTCGTCAATACCAGTGTATTAACAAATATGTAATTATAAATCTAAAAAAACTTAACAGGCCGGTAAGAACATGTTCTTACCGGCCCAGTCTGATGTACACTATGTTTGCGCTATATGCACCCTTATTAGTCTACTTAACGATGCAAATTCTCTGTTCACTCTAACCTTCTTCAATATTATATCTTAATGTCTTGTAATACTGGTAAAGAAGGTTATCCAGCTGAACTTTCACAATTTCCGCACTTTCCTTGTCTGAGTCATAGTTTTGGTCGAAGGAATTAAGAAGTGTGTTTTTTTCAACAATCTCCTCTTTTAACTTCTGTGTAATATTATTCATTAATGACCCTCCTCTCAAACTATACTCCCCCAAATAAAAATGTCTTCTGGAATATTATACTATATT
This sequence comes from Acetivibrio cellulolyticus CD2, assembly GCF_000179595.2. NCBI lineage: Bacteria > Bacillati > Bacillota > Clostridia > Acetivibrionales > Acetivibrionaceae > Acetivibrio > Acetivibrio cellulolyticus. The sequence goes on from NZ_JH556653.1 coordinate 1,154,798, forward strand.
TTCCCTCAATTCTCAATAAGCGTAACAAAAACTTAATATGTGTGTAATCATTACTAAACAAGCACTCTTCACCTATCCTTCAGCTATTTAAATTAAACGCAAATTATATATATGCTCAAGTCAGGAAATTATTACAAATTTAAAAATTTTTTTTTAATAAAATTAAAGCTTCAGACAAAGATTAATCTCCACCTGAAGCTTCAAATATATTATGCTTCTTTAGAAACTATTTTTTTGATTTCACCTTATCAAAGGTAAAATCATATCCTACTTAGGATATAGAAATGTTTTACTACTGAATATCAATTTTATGAGTATTCCGTTTAGTATCCAATTCTTTTGGTAAAGTTACAGTAAGAATACCATCCAAATACTTCGCCTTCACGTCTTCAGCTTTGATGTTTTCTACGTAGAAACTTCTGCTTACAGAACCATACCTTCTTTCTCTCCTGATATAATTTCCCTTTTCTTCATTTACTTCTTCATTGCGGTCAATTGAAACAGTAAGAACATCATCCCTTAAATCCAGTTTTATATCTTCCTTCTTAATCCCAGGCACCTCAATATCCACTACATATTCCTTCTCGTTTTCACGTATATCGGCTCTAATTTCAGTCGCGGAAGGAAAAGTCCCTCTAAAAAAGGAATCATTAAAAAAATCTTCAAAAATGCTTCTACTAACATCCCAAATTTCTCCTCTTCCTGCAATTCCATTATTTTTCCTATTATACGGCACAATTCCAAACATATAAAAACACCTCCATTAACTTTGACTTTCTTTGACCTTACAATATATTTATACCATGTCTAATAATCAATTTTCAAAATTTGATTTTGACCTTCTTTGACCATTAATTAAAATTGGTTTTATTTATCTGTATTTTCTTTTGTTTTTCATAAGATTTCTAATTCAGACTATGAAAAAGTAATTATACTTGTGCATAAACAAGAAAAGGTTGAAATACTCCTTTCACCTGGAAAATTTATTTATACCTATTAGCTTCATTGTTTCCTTTCTATCAAGCACGCCAAACACGAATAACAATATAAAAGCTATAAGCACATCACCAAATATAGCTAGTAGTATAGTTATAGCAGCACCAAGTTTAAATATTGTGAAAAAGTAATATATATACTTTCCAATTACAAACATTATAAGCCCTATAATCCCAGGCTTTATTAACCAATTTCTTATATCAAGAACCATTCCAGTAGTTTTTACCACCGTACACATATTTAGAACACTAACAACTGCGGAACTTACAACCATACCTATAATATAACCTTTAATTCCATAGGCAGGAATAAAGTATATTACAAAAGCTATTCTGATTGCATATCCTACCATAGAATTCCTCAAAGAAATTCCCTGCTTTCCAAGTCCATTCATTATTCCTAATAATGTTTGCTGCAGATACATAAATATGCTTGTAAATGAGAGCAAATATAGTATTTCACCGATATGCTCCTTCCTGTAAAGCATATCACCGATTTCATTTGGAAAAACAATAAAAACAGACGTAAATATAAATCCAAGTATTAAACTCAGTTGAATTGACATGGACATTCTGTAATTCACAGTTTTGTAATTTTTGAGAGACATAGCCTCAGAAATTGCAGGAACAAGAGTGGTTGCCAGTGATGAAGTGACAAGTGAAGGAAAAAACACCAGTGGCATTGCCATCCCTGTAAGCTTTCCAAACTCCTCCATACTATTTTGGTAATTCAAACCTCCAACCAGAAGCATTCTTGGTATTAAAATCATTTCCACTGCTGCCATAATAGAGGTTACAAATCTGTTAAAAGAAATGGGAATTGAAACCTTCGTAAGGTCTCTTACTATATATCTTTTCCTCACAAATCCTCTTTTGGATACATTACCTTCCTTGTTTTTCTTAAGTTTATACACTACCAAAAGAACCAATAAATTCGCTATTTCTCCTGCAGCCATTCCTATTGTTGCCAACGCACAAGCATATTCCAGACCTATATTTAAAAAATATCCTGCCATAGTTATTACCAGTGTTATTCTGACTACCTGCTCTGCTATCTGAGAAAATGCCGTAGGTACTACTTCCTGAATCCCATAAAAATAACCCTTTAATGCAGACGCCGCTGCAACAACCGGAATACATGGTATCAAAAGCAGCATTGAGTAATATGTTCTTGAGTCTTTTAAAATAACGTTTACAATCGGGTCAATGAATAAATACAAAAGTACTGAAACTACTATTCCAGAAGATATGACTATAAAGAGTGCACATGATGTAATTCGCCTTAAATTAACAGAATGATTTTTAGCCATCTCTTCCGCTACCATTTTTGATACAGCTATTGAAATACCCGAGGTCAAAGTTAGAATAATCAGGGAGTATATAGGAGATATAAGTTGGAAAAGCCCCATTCCTTCCGCACCTATAAGATTTGAAAGATATATTCGATATACAAAACCTAATATTTTCACTATAAATCCCGCCAACATTAAAACTATTGCGCTTCCCACAAATGATTTTTTTCCCATATATTATCCCCCAAAAAAATTGTCCTCCTTATTAATATTTAACAGCAAAATTACTTATGACCTATTTTCACTATTCTTAATGAGTTTTATTGTTCACTAGCCCCTTGTCATAAATGCTATGCCTCCTTGGACGTCAATTTAATATGCAATCAGATTTTCCGCAACTACCATGATAACTGCATCCAGCTTGAGCATAAAGTTATTGGTTGGTAGAAGAATAATACAAGCATAAAAAAATGAGATGGTTCAACATCAAACCATCTCATTTTTTTATTATTTTTACATTTCCATGCTTTTTCTCTTAAGTCTTTCCTCCCGCCTTGATTCTGCCTGAGAAAAATTAAGCTTCTCTTCTTCAGTTTCAGGTATTAAAGGAGGAACTTGCGTAGGCTTTCCTGATTCATCTAAAGCAACAAAAGTGATGTATGCTTTATTTGTCAATATGGTTTTGCCTGACTTTATATTCTCTGCAAAAACGTTTACACTTACCTCCATGGAAGTTCTTCCTGTCCATGTTAGTTTGGCTTTTAAAATAACCAATTCTCCCATACGTGCAGGGTGTCTGAAGTCGAGGCTGTCTAACGCAACAGTTGCAACTATACGTTCCGAATGCCTTGAAGCAGCCATTGCTCCTGCGATATCAATCCAGTGCATCAACCTTCCGCCTAGAAGATTACCCAAAAGATTTGTATCATTAGGTAAAACCAATTCAGTCATCTCTACCTGTGATACACTTGGGGTCTTGGCATTAATACTATTTAAATGTTCCTTTGATACATCATGCATATTAGACTCTCCTTATAAAAAGCTATAAATCAAAATCTCCGGGTCACTTAACCCTTTACGATTTTATGTAACATACTCTACTTGAATTTCTCAAACTAAAAAACGACACATAATGTGCCGTTTCAATAATCACATTTACACATTATAAAGTTATACCTACAGAATTTATCAGATAGTTCAGTCTCTCGCTATCCAATCCTTTGTTTATATCAATTCCTTCAATGCTTAAAAGGCTGACCGGATAAATCGGTAAATTAAATACATCCTCCATATATTCTCTTAAACCTTTAAGTAAAGATCCTCCACCTATAATGTATATTTTTCCAACCTTATCGCCATAACATCTTTTTTCGTAAAAATCAAAGCATTGGAAAATCTGCTTTGTTATATCATCGATTACACCCTTTATGCTTTGGAAAATCAACTCTTCTTCCTCAGCAACATTAGTATCAGGTAATATCATTCCACGCATTTTCTTAAGGCGTTCAGCTTCATCAACCCTTTTATCAACCTTTGCAGCAATAGCTTCATCAAGATTACTGCTGCCCCTTAATATGACCTTGTTAAACTCAAGAACCCTATCTTTAAGAACATTTACTATCGTTGTTTCGGACCCAAAATCAATAACCGCAAAAGTATTTTGACTTAGCTTGCTATACTTCTTTTTCTTAAACCACGTTTCACTTTCTGTTACCATTATATCTCTATTAAAAAACTTAGCTGTACTGTTAGCAGGTATGTCAACCGACATAGGCTTCAAACCAAGCTCAACCAATATCTCTATATAGCTTTGAATAATACTTTTTAATACAGCAGTAACAAACACCTTCATTTTAGTAGACCCATCTTCCTTGAGTTCGTGAAGAACTTTATAATCTATCTGATGGGCATCCATATCAATAGGCATATTCTGTGAAATAGTGTTCCTGACGGCAACAGCCAAATCCTCCCCAGGAATTTTGTCTATCATAAAAATACGAGAGATAATATTAGTACCTGACATAACAATTTTTGCATTCTTAGCCTTAACATTAATCTCGTTCATTACTTTTTTAATTTCGTTGGTAACGCTTTTAACGTCCTTAATAGCCCCATTCTTTATAGACCCCTTAGGTGTAGATGCTATTCCGAAGTTCTTGATAAATATCTCATTGTTTCGCCCGACTTCAACTTCAACAATTTTTATATTCCTGAAGCCGATATCAATACTTAAAAGGCTACTTTTTACAAAAGGTAACGTTACCATTTTATCTACTCCTTAAGTATTATTGAATAAACTGTGCCTGAAAAAACTTATTCAGTATATATATTACCATTCTGATATACTAAAATCAATATTTTGCCCTAATTAAGTTATAAATTACACTTACATACACTACTTTATTAATTATTTATAGTATACATGCTGTGTAAATATTCATCTAGCAAGTTTATCACTTCATCCTGGGAATTTGAGTGAAAAACTTTCTCTCTTAGTATAGCTGAATTTTTCATTCCTTTAACATACCACGCAATATGTTTTCTCATTTCCTTGATTCCTGAGCTTTCTCCCTTAAGTTTCACAAGCATTTCCATGTGTCTTTTAATCATATCTATTTTATCTTCATCGTATATATCGGATAGTTTTGGATTAAATTTTAGATATTCTAAAATATTCTTAAAAATCCAAGGGTTACCCTGAGCTCCTCTACCAACCATAATAGCATCGCAGCCTGTCTCTTCAAGCATTTTCCTTGCATCTTCCTCTGTAAAAATATCTCCATTGCCAATAACAGGTATAGATACTGCTTCCTTTACCTTCTTAATAATATCCCAATCCGCCTTGCCGGAATAAAACTGTTCCCTGGTCCTCCCATGAACAGCTATAGCCGCTGCCCCGCTATCCTCTGCTATCTTTGCAATTTCAACAGCATTTACGCTATTTTCATCCCACCCCTTACGGATTTTAACAGTAACAGGTTTACTCGATGCCCTTGATACCTCACTGATTATCTTCCTTACCAGTAAAGGATTGCGCATTAGAGCACTTCCCTCACCGTTTTTAGTTATCTTTGGTGTCGGGCATCCCATATTTATATCAATAATCGCAGTATTTAGCTGACTCAACCTCTCAGCAACCTTTGCCATTATATCCGGTTCAGATCCAAAGATCTGTATTGCAGTTGGTTCTTCTAACGGATCTATTTCCGTCAATTTAAAGCTCTTTACATCATTATAATAAATGCCTTTGGCACTGATCATTTCAGTATATAAAAGACCGCATCCCTGCTCTTTGCACAAAATTCTAAATGGCATATCAGTAACACCCGCCATTGGCGCTAAAAAAATATTATTATCAAGCAATACATTGCCTATCTTCATATAACTCCTCCCATTGAAGACATTTTAGCAAAATAACACTAATTTGACTACAACCTTTGTAAAAAAGCGCATTAATTAATAATTAGCGAAAAATACGTCACAAGGTAGAAAACAAAAAAAATAAGATTAAAAAATCTTATTAAAAACTAAATCCTGTCTCTCATTTTCTAAGACATTTTTTTTATTTTAAACATCTTTTCTACAACTTTCAAGTAAACCAAATGAATTCTTAAGCTTTTGCAGGCCTGAATCCAGGATTCAATATGAAGGAATATATCCCATCACCAGTAGCAACTTCAGAAGTAGTTTTTGCGGCAATATTTGCTTTAAAAATTTCATCAAGTTGAATCTGTGCATGTTTTTCGATTTTGTCATACTTGATAGCATAAGAAAATCCATCAACAGATTTTTTCTCTTCAATAATCCGTCCTTCAAGAGGAATACTGAACTCTGTAATCATGCTGTAAACTTTTAAGTCAAATTTCAGCACCTGCCCTACTTTGTATGATTTGTCAGAATAAAATTTAAGCCCGGAAGTTGAAATATCGTCAACTTCAACATCCCTCCATCTGATCATGTCAGAGCTTACGGCTGCAGTACATAAAGTAGCATTGTTCGTTTTTTGGGTTAAGCTTTCTTGGAAAACACCCATGATCATACCCCCCCTTGGGTTTAATCTTTATAACATATTTAGTTGTTATGTACTTTAACTTTTATGTGTTCAAAAAGTAGCAAGCTGTTTTTTACGCTTAATATACGATTGGTTGTGATACTTGTTATAGATAGTATATAGAAATTTTTGATTATTATGTACTTCTTTTATATTTACATTTTACCATATCGCTAGGATAATGTCGAGTGTTAGTTTTTTCACTATAAGCTCAAGAGTAAGTCAAGCTTCATTTTTTTAAATTGTTAAATGAAAGTCAAAATTCTTAGATTCTAATCTTCCTCAACAGATTTTTGACGTTTTTTTGCAATAGCTACTATAATAGCTGTTCCAACGGCTACAATTACTAAACCTACTGCAAACCCTGCAAAAAATGCTATATGTGTATGAAAATCGAGTATTTTATCATTTGAAAGCCCCAACAAACTGATCAATAAGAGTATGGCACCAAAGAAACCCCCAATAATTTTAACTTTAGCCTTTTCCCTTTTTGTGCCATTTACAAATATTCCTCCAAATAATCCCCTTACATAGTAATAAATCCAAGGTAATACCATTACAAAATATAAGTCTATACTTTCAATAAACCCTTTCTTATAAAATACAATCCTTACCATAAAATCTATAAACATCAGCAATGATGCTATAAACATCGCTTCAAAACCATACTTTTTCTGTAATCCTATTATCCTCTCATCCACTATCTTTTTCATAAAATATTCACCTGCACCCTTTCATACTTAATATTTATTTTTCATCGCAATTCGCTATTTATAAGTCTGCATAACAACTCGTTCATCTTTAAATTTTGCTATCTTCCAAAACATATACTTATCCCTCCCAAAACAAATCATTTAAAGTCTTATTTAATGCTTTACATATTTCAATGCAGAGATTAAGTGTTGGATTGTAATTCCCGGACTCAATCATTCCTATGGTTTGCCTTGTAACGCCGACCTTTTCAGCAAGCTGCTCCTGAGACAAATCACATTCAATACGAGCAATCTTCATTTTTTTATTTTTCATTCCATCTTAATCCTCCCCTCACTGATCTCTAATTTCATTATATGATATACTTACCAAATTGTCAATTATATATTGCATTTTATCTTGTATAATATCCAAATTCGCAGATATAAAAGGCATTGAGGCAAAATCATTACCACATTTTCTCTATTACACCATTTTCACATTTCTATGACATTACATTGTTTAAAAAGATGGAAACAAGAACATCAGTGCTATAATGAGCAAAATAAGCAAACCTTTTTTTGCATAGCAAATAACCTCTCCCTTCGGGTAGTTTATTAATTTTGAGGCATTTACTATATGCCGTTCATTTGATTTTCAGCCCCATTATTATTTTATTAGTAGCTTCTTAAATAGCACTTAACTATTTCTTAAAGAATTCTTAAAATTCTAAAAATGTTGTAGTTTTGGTGTTGCTGTTTGTGGGTAAAAAAAGAAATATACCAAACCCCGAAAGGCTTGACATATCTACTTTGGCGTCCCGGACAGGAATCGAACCCGCATCAGTGGAACCGGAATCCACTACCTTATCCATTAGGCCACCGGGACTTGGATAATAATCACCATAACATTATAATCCAATATGCGTAAATTGGCAACTGACACATATATGAAAAAAAATTATTTAAAAAGCAGCAGAATCCAATTTCCTGCTGTGTAAGTCAGTGCATAGGAAAGCAGCAGGTTCCATGTATATACAATTACAAATATCATACTCTTTAATCGGTCGTCAAAATCATAAATTGTATTTATCCCTCTTGATACTATTGCACCTAACCATATGGGCACTAGGATAAACTCAATCAACGCCATGGAAGCGCTAAAATCGGAAGACATGCCTACCATGCCACCTAAGTACACAGTAGCAGCAAAAAAAGCCTGTACAGGAACAATAATAAAATACGCAGATATGTAGACTTTCATCAACTTAATCAATTGCCCGTTTATATTCTTGATTCCCTCTTTCACTCTGAAGAATTTGAACAAATCGAACAAAGGCAGCGCAAAGAAAACGATATCTATAAGTCCAAGTAAAATACCAACGCAAAGCGCCAACGTGGAATTAAATATTAAAACAGTAAGCGACTTATTATAAAATAGTCCGGGAATATGATCCAAAAGTAGGAATGCAACATCCGACAACCCCACAAATATAATCCCCAAATACAAAGTTGGAAGCTTATCCGTTATCTTTGCAAAAAAAGATCTTGGAAAAAGCAGTATATCTAAAAAAGTTGGTTTCTCCACAAAAAGATTCTCCTTAGGGCTTCACAATACTAATACCCATCTTAAAAAATTCTTTTAAAGTCTATTTTGTAAAAATAGATTGGGGTATTGCTTCCGTGTCCTTAATTATTTACTATTAATAATACAACTAAACAACTTCAAAATCAATTAAATAATGTAAAGCTGATAATTATCATCAAATATATGTCTTATAAGAATTTTGCAACTATAAAAAACAAAAGTACAATACTTGCAATCAGAGCGATATTAATCACAGTATTTGTAAACAGTTTTCTTTCAGGTATAAACGGCTTTAAGTTCAATTCATGAACAAAGCCGCCCTTTAAGTCCTTTTCTTTCACAAAATTATTAATTATGTCCTCAGCTTCCTTTAGCAAGTAATTATTAGCTTTTTTTGAGCTGTTAGCAGATGTTATTATTACATTTTTATTTTTATTCTTGTTCTTATCACTTTTCTTGTCTCTGAGAACAAGTATAGCTTCTTCAACTATATTTGAAGATATATTCCTGATAACTACAACCCTTCTAGTCTCATCACATACCATAAAGTTCCTCCAAAAGATATATTCAGAGATAGTTTGTGGCATTTTGGTTATAATTATACATAAATTTATCCAACTCTTTTCCAAACCTTGGCTACCAATACCGTCATATCATCTATAGCCTTGTTTCCGCAGTTGGAATGGGCCTTGTTCAGGATAGCATCCGCAATCCCTTGAGGATTTATATTTTCTATTTCATCAATATATTGCACAAGTGCTTTTTCTCCTCCTTCTTCTGTTTTAAACGAGTCTATAATACCGTCGGTTACCATAATTATAAAATCACCATTGTTTACAGTCTTGCATACTAACTCAGTTTCAATCTCACTTAATATTCCAGCCGGCAGAGATACGGATTTTACCGTTTCTACCCTTTGACTCCTCTTAATGTATGTAGAAACTGCTCCAATTTTAACAAACTCTACCTTTCCGTCATACAAATCAATTGCAGATAAATCTATAGTAGCAAAGGAATCATCGTCAGACTTTAAAACAAGTATTGAGTTTATAAGCTTTATAGCCGTATCCTTATCGAAACCCGTTTCCATGAACTGTTCAAGAAGGCTTATCGCTGCCCTGCTCTGACAGTCTGCCTTCTGGCCTGAGCCCATACCATCACTCAATGCCACTATATACTTTCCATCTCCGGTATTCATAAATGTGTAATTATCACCAGATACACTTCCTTCAAATTTACCAAGCTTTGCAACCCCTGTAGTAACTCTGTAGGTCTCTTCCTCTACAAGCTTCAATGTACAAATGCCTGTTTTGTGATTCTGTACGCACTCACTACTGTCTTTTATCATTCTCCTCCCTAAAACTCCAGTCGCTACCTTCTCAATAGTATTTATGCAACTTCTCTTGCCACCACATCCTTTATGAAAAATAGTTACTTCATTCTTCCCCCATTTGTTTTGAAATATAACAGCATCATTTGCTTTAATGCCTACTTTATCAAGCTCAACCAGCAGTTGATCCTCCATTTCACCCTTAAATTTAACATCATAATCAATCTCATTTGCCAGATTCGCTATAACTCTAGAAAGTCCGTCCAATTGTTGGGACATAAGTCCTCTACTCTCCCCAACCCTGTTTTTCCATACCAGATTTACTTTAAAAAGCTCATATATATTATTCACCTGCTGTACAAAATCACTTATCCTTTCGCACCTATCCATAAAATAATCAGGGATATCCTCTTCCTCAATGTGCCCTTTATCCTCAAGCTGTTCTACTATTTTAAACATCACCTGATATGTGTTGTAAAAGTTTCTGTCCCAGCAATGCAGGCAGAGGCTGCAATCTTTGCAAACTTTGTCTGCCACCCTGTCAAATAGTAAAGATATATCCTGCTTACTTGTTGCTGTGCTTGTCTCAGATATCTCGTTGAATGTTTTCGATAGTTCTCCAAATGCCTTTGAAAACTTATTAAGTCTCTCAATAGTTAACTCTTTTATCCTTGCACTATATCCTGCTTTATCTCTTGCGCCAGTAGCAGCTATTGCAAAATATCCTATTGAATCAGTAATTAGCTTTTTAGGAAAAAGCATAAATATAATCACTGCCGCCAAAATATCCTTTATATATATAAGAACCTCTGTTGAGCCGTTTAAGTAGAGTGTAAGTACCGCATTTGCAGCAATAAATCCAATACCTGCACCTGCCTTTCCCAGATTTTTAAATACACCCGACATCAAACCGCAGAATGCATAGGAAGCAATAACTATAGGCAAACCAGGTTCGGTTATATTCACCACCATCCCGACAATTACCCCCACTGCTGCCCCTACCCCAGGACCTGCACAAAAACTAAACAACAGAATCGCCAGAATTCCTAAAACATTTATAAGATTTATCCCCACCAACTCGACGTTCCCTATTCCCGCCAAGGTTAAGCTCATTAGCATTGCCATACTTATCATTTCTTCATTAGAAAAGACATTTCGTTTTTTCGTTCCCTCAATTATCGCTAGTGTATTTTTAAATATAAATACTAATGAAAATACCAGTCCTGAATAGCATATACTTTTTAAAATATCATATAGTAGAAAACCTTGAAAAGAAACCATCACCATTTGAGGTATCATCACACTGGCTAATGCAATTACCGGTGATTTCAATCTGCTCTTTGATTTAGCACTCGTAAATAGCATGTCCAGAGCACTGAATATTATCATGGAAGTAATCGTTATATATACCTCTTCAAAACCGCCACCTGTCACCATACCAAAGGATACTGCCAGAGCCATCAAAATTCTGCTTATGCTTGTACCTGATGCTGCGATAAAGAATGCAATTCCAAATGGCATAAATCCCTGAAATAAAGAAATTCTTCCTAACACAAAACTAATCAGCAGTATTATAATGTTACTCTTTGAAATTGAAATGCTAGCGAGCATCCCTTCCTTTGTTTTTCCATACATCCTTCCGAAATCACCTAATTTTTGATACGGAATAGCTTGTGTTTTCATCTTTTGTGACCCCCCACTAAATATTTTGGATTTTGCTGTGCACGACTGATTATAGGGTATATCAAAAAAATTATTTGTCATATTTGGTTGGCAAAACACAAAATTATTCTGACACTTATCCACAAAACACACCGTAGGATTACACAAAATCAACTTAAATAAGCCCTGCTCAAATTTTCAATTTAAGTTTGAACTCTCGATTTTGATGTGGAAATTTGTTGACTAAAGTCTATAACTTTTTATCCTAATAGAAATTTTTTTTAAAAAAAGAAACTATACATAAAATGTATAGCTTCCTTTTTTGGTGGGCACTATAGGGCTCGAACCTATGACCCCCTGCTTGTAAGGCAGGTGCTCCCCCAGCTGAGCTAAGCGCCCAAATGATTTTATGGTGACCCATAGGGGATTCGAACCCCTGTAGCCGCCGTGAAAGGGCGGTGTCTTAACCGCTTGACCAATGGGCCAATTAATGGTAGCGGCGGTCGGATTTGAACCAACGACCCTGCGGGTATGAACCGCATGCTCTAGCCAACTGAGCCACGCCGCCATATTTATTTAATACTGGTTTTGATTATCGTACCATCCCCAGCACGCTTTAACATTGTAGCAGATACATGAACAAAAAGTCAATAGTAATTTATATTTTTTTTAATGTTTATTAATGGAAATAGTTCTTTGACATAAAATGTCTTGAATAAAGCAGCTATAGCATTAGCCACAGCTGCTTTAGAGATAGGGAAATTAACTATTCCCCTTCCTTTTCATAATATTTCTTATTTACTCTTGCAGCGTCCTCTTGAAGACCTAAATCCTTGTATGCACTTTCCACAAGCGCTAAAGAATTAAAATTATCTCCCGCTACTTCTTCAGCTTTTTTCAATAACTTGAGTCCTTCTTCTGTTTTATTCGTTCTATAAAGGCTTACTCCCTTATAAGTATAAAATGTTGATGCTGAAGAATTTACATTTATTCCGATATCACATACTCTTATGGTTTCTTCCCAGTTTTTAAGCATTCCATAACTCTCTGCTGCTTTTTCAAGATTTACATAATTTTTATCTTCCTTATATGCAGCTTCGTAATCCTGACCTGCTTTTAAATATTCTCCACTGGCAAATTCTCTGTATGCCCTCATGGCTGTATCAAGAATTTCAATAGTTTCCTGGGATTTTATTTTCTCAAGCCATTCCTTATACTTGTCCGATTCATTAAACTTGGAAAGCAGCATATTTTTCTTATAACTTTCAATGTCAGGATAGAATTTACCTATATGTTCAATTAAAGCAATATTATAACCACTTTTCATTTTGACAGGAGCTATAAGCTCGCCTACCTTAGCATTTGAGTATGCAGCCTTTAACTCTTCATTTATTGAAGAAAAAGGTACATATTCATTCAATCCTCCATTATTCTTTGTATCTTGATCATCAGAGTATTTTTTTGCAAGTTCTTTAAAATCTGCGCCCTCAGAAAGCTGTTTGTAAATATTGTTAGCCAAATTCAAAGCTTCCTGATCACTCTTTTTCTCATTCGATATATATATATGCCTGAAGGTGTATTCAGTGTTTGCAGCTTTAAAGCTCTCATATTCCTCGTTTAATTCTTTGTCAGTAACCGTAATCCCATATTCTGCTGCAATATCAGGCATAACTTTAAGTTTGAGAAGAAATAACTTAGCTACATCTCTCAGCTCATCTTCACTTTCATAATCCGAAGTCGTCAAGAATACCTTAAAATCCTCATCGTTATCATATTTTGATTTGATATAGACTTTAATATACTCATCAATTTCAGCTTCTGTTACCTGTTTGCCTGACTTATTGATCAAAAAGTTGTTTACAACAGCATCATCTATTACTGCTGATAAAATCCTATCATCTATTTCTTCCTGAGATGCTTGCATAAGGTCAGCTTGTTTATCTACCTTAAGATATATTTGGCTTTTTTCGTCTTGAAAAAGCTTTTTATCTACAAACTCTCCTCCAACTTTAAGCACTTGATATCCATATAGATCTTCCTTCTCATCTTTGCTTCCGACTTCACTTGCTTTTTCACTGACGGGTTTGTTGTTAAAATACATTATTCCCCCAACCGTTATACCTGCCACCAAGATAACAGCTCCGGCTATAATGGAACCTTTCTTAATCTTACTGGAATTCATACTTTCTCCTCCAATTGCACTTATTAATTTCCAATATGCTGTTCATATTTAAGACAGCTGTTCTGCTATAATTTAAGTTATCTCACATATTTATTTCATAATAATATAATACCACAAAATCAGCCCTTATAGAAACTTTAAATTGCAAATATACTAATGTCTGCGTTTCCACTTTGAATCCATAAACAACGATGCTGCGAAATTTATTATTCTATCCATAAATCGGTTTCTTTTTATCTCTATTGCCTTTGCGGGGCACATTTCCTGGCAGCAAAAGCAGCGTATACACTTTGACAGCTTTGCCTCAGGCTTTTTATTTTTCATTTGAATAACCTTTGGAGGACAGCTTCTCATGCAGTCTCCACAACCAATGCATTTATCCTGAATAAATACAGGTTTTGGAAGCAGGTTACCTGCAATTGATTTGATTAAACCGTTTTTAATGAATCTAATTTCCTTAAGTCCATTCAGAGCAGGTACATCAAATTCTTTAACCCTTACATCATCAACCTTCTCCCCAATGAATTCAATTTTATCGATATTATTTTCACACAAACCCCTGTCAATTGCATTCTTAATTACCGGAACACTTTGAGGAGCAATCTTCACTATGTTTACAGCTGTCAAATCCAGATCAAAAGCATTCTCAGATGCCAGAATCACTCCAATTTCCTTAGGCTTGCCAGCAGATGGTCCCGGCCCCTCCATCCCTATTATGGCATCCATGACATTTAAAGCCGGCTTAACGCTGAGAAAAATGTCAATCAGCGCATCTGCAAATTTATCATATTCCTTCATGTTAAAGTGATACTCTACCTTTGATATACCAGCTATTGATCCAAACATGTTTTTTACAGCACCTGTATAGACCATTTGACCATGGGTCTTCAGCTTTGGTATGTTAATTACAAGATCTGCCTCCACAAGAGGTTTAATTACCCTGAGCTTCTTAATAAACTTACCATCAGGATTTTGAACCTCTAAATCAGATGTATCATAATTCAACTGCACTCCAACCTCATCTGCCATTGCTTTCATGCCTGTAGCAATATATATATCCTCCAACCTGGACTGGGTATATGGTCCACCAGGGCTATCAACTACCGTTACTTCAGCTCCTGCACTTTTTACTATCCTGGCCAGTTCTCCAACCAATACTGGATGTGTAGTTGCAGCATCCTCAGGTCTTTTCTTCATAAGCATGTTAGCTTTAAGTGCAACCTTCATTCCTGGTTTGATGTATTTATCCACACCGCCAAGATTCTCAAAAGTTTCAAGAAGTGCTTCTCTCACAATTTTTTTATCGTATTGAGGGCATTTTACTATAGACACTATACTCATTAATAATCTTCCTTCTCTCAAAGTTACTTAATCTAAGTAAAACCGTGTTCATTTATGCCTTAGTATAACATTAAAATATTGCATTATCATTACATTTTAGTTACAAATATTGACATAATAGTCACAACATTATATTATGAATAACATAAAGTTTACAAAATTCTCTTAAAACAGGATGAATTTTAGCACTTTAGTGATAATTGATAAAGCTAGTAGATTTTTTTTGCATTTTATTTTTGCATTTGGGTGTAATAACATAGCTAAGTATTCTTACTATGTACAATTCCGTTCTATGCAATCCGTGGTGTTCCAACCACGGTATTTTTGTATTTACTCACTTAAACCCAGAACACGTCTTAGACCAATTCCATAATAGCAATCGTTCAACTCAATGCCAATGGACTTGCGACCAAGCCTATTTGCCACTACTGCTGTTGTAAAAGTACCGGAGAAAGGATCAAGTACAATTTCATCCGGGTTACTTGAAGCCTTAACAATTCTTTCTAACAAAATTTCCGGTTTCTGTGAAGGGTGGTTTTCATATTCACTCATTCTATAACGCACACGTGAAAATTCCCATACATTCCCTGGAACTTTTTCATTATTGTAGGGCTGTGGAGGTGTTTTTCTATAATCGATCAGTTTTCTGACTGCTCCAGTCCTCGCCTCCACCTTTATATTCTCCCAATTAAAAGTATATCGTGCTTTAGCTGATTTGTTCGCCATTATAACAGGCTCATAAAGTGAGCCGTATTTATATTTTGACTGTACCCCTGAGCTATCATAGTACCAGACAATATTATTAATAACATTATACTTTTCACGTAGATATACATCTATATAAGAAATGTTCTGAGTAGAGTTCATTATATAAATAGTCCCATTATCCTTTAAAACTCTGAAACACTCATCAATCCAGGCATAACACCAATGTAAGTATTCACTCTTATTCTTCCAGTTATCACTGTCATTCCCGAAGTCTTTCCCCAAATTATATGGTGGATCTGCAAAGATCAAATCTATAGTCTTTTCCTTTAAATAAGGCAAAACACTCATACAATCACCATTAATCACCATTGAGCCTGTATTACAAGTGTACGGAAAATTAAGCTTGCAAAATAATTGTTCCATTTATTCCTCTAATCCTTTGTCAATTTTAAGCAGCATTATACACCCAGTAATTTCTATAGTCAACGTTTTAAAGGTTTTCAGTATACTTAAAATTATGGAATAGTGATATAATTTTTATATGCAAGTTCAACAATTTGTATTAACCTTATATAAAATATGTAAAATATTATTTACTGAATATATTTTATAAAAAAATATAAATATTTTTATTGGGGGGTATTAAGTGTGAGTAAAATTAAAGTAACTGTATCATTTGTGTTAACTTTTTGTATGTTGCTATCAATTGGAAGTTTTCCGACAAAGACAGAAGCTGCATCTGAATTTAATTATACGGATGCCTTTGCCAAATCAATTTTATTCTATGAAGCAAACTGGTGCGGAGAAGATGCAGGCAACAATAGGTTAAAGTGGAGAGGACCCTGCCATGTTAATGACGGTAGTGATATTAGTGTTGATCTTACCGGTGGCTTTCATGATTGTGGAGACCACGTAAAGTTTGGACTGCCTCAGACCTATTCTGCATCAACATTAGGCTGGGCATATTATGAGTTCAAGGATACTTTTATTGAAAAAGGCCAGGATGAATATATGCTTAATATCAATAAGCATTTTTGTGACTATTTTATAAAATGCTTTGTAAATGATACAACATTTTATTATCAGGTTGGTAATGGTGACACTGATCACAGCTATTGGGGACCACCGGAAATGCAGGATACTGAGAGACCAACTTTTTATGTTGCTAATCCAGAGACTCCAGGTTCTGATGTTGCCGGAAATGCATCTGCAGCTCTGTCATTGATGTATCTGAATTATAAGGACAGAGATTTGGAATACAGTGAGAAATGCCTTGATACAGCAAAAAGGTTGTATAACTTTGGCAAGAAGTACAGAGGAAACAGTAAAGCACAAACCTATTCTCATCTTTGACAGTTGAAGAGAAGAAAAAGCTTGAAACCTCTTGAATTTAGGCGGGTTCAAGCTTTTCTTGTTCTTTAAAAAATTGAGTACTTTTTTAGTTTTTTGTGTCTTTAAAAATTTTTTTAAGTTGTCTCATGTTAACGATTTGATAGTCTGTTCGGAAACCAAATTTTTTCATGTAAATCATCGGTGAAATCCGTTCTTGTGTACGTCGGAACATAACCTTCGCCTTTGATTTCAATAAAATTCATACTTCTTAGCCCAGATATTATCTCTCCACAGGTATATTTTTCCGAAAGCTTTTTCTCTAACAGCCTGTATATCATTAGCGAAATGAAGCAAGTCGTAAAATGTGCCTTAATTCTATCATCCCTCTGCAAATAAACGGGTCTTGCCTTAAACTCTGACTTCATAATACGGAAGGACTCTTCAATTTCCCAACGTCTTCTATTAACTTTAATAATAGCTGAGGCGTCATCTTCGAGATTGGTGCA
>NZ_JH556653.1:1172573-1173036 GCF_000179595.2 Acetivibrio cellulolyticus CD2
AATTATACGGATGCCTTTGCCAAATCAATTTTATTCTATGAAGCAAACTGGTGCGGAGAAGATGCAGGCAACAATAGGTTAAAGTGGAGAGGACCCTGCCATGTTAATGACGGTAGTGATATTAGTGTTGATCTTACCGGTGGCTTTCATGATTGTGGAGACCACGTAAAGTTTGGACTGCCTCAGACCTATTCTGCATCAACATTAGGCTGGGCATATTATGAGTTCAAGGATACTTTTATTGAAAAAGGCCAGGATGAATATATGCTTAATATCAATAAGCATTTTTGTGACTATTTTATAAAATGCTTTGTAAATGATACAACATTTTATTATCAGGTTGGTAATGGTGACACTGATCACAGCTATTGGGGACCACCGGAAATGCAGGATACTGAGAGACCAACTTTTTATGTTGCTAATCCAGAGACTCCAGGTTCTGATGTTGCCGGAAATGCATCTG
>NZ_JH556653.1:1173136-1174132 GCF_000179595.2 Acetivibrio cellulolyticus CD2
GGCCTGTGCTCTTTTGATACGCCATACTGTTTAAGACCCTCTTCCTGCTCAATTTCAAAGAAGTAGTTTGTACAATCATAATAGAGAATTCCTTTGTTGCGGCTACAAATACCGAGACTGTTCTTATATAACTCCGACTGTATATAGTCCGTTTCATCTGAAATAACCTCCAAAGCTCTGTAAACATGCTGGAGCTCAAAGTCTGGTTGTTCCAAAAAGTCTTTTGATAATTCACAAGTAGCAAGTTTGGAAGACGGGAAAATTATTCTTCCATATACTAACCTGGAAAGAATAGAATCCAGGTTAAAGGAAAATTTATGCCTATCAGAAACTACCTTACAAATTTTGTGCAAGCCAAGAGAGTGATAAATTTGCTGAAGGAATAGGTAACCGCCATTGAAAAAACGCTGCTCGTCCTTTGCAATTTGTTTCGCAGGAGAGTATTTGACTAACACTTCTCGTGTTTCTTCTTTTTCTTTCTGATTAAGTTCTTCAATATATTTGTTTGCCCATTCAATGGGATCTTGACCGTTTAGTTGTTTCTGTAAATCAGCAAAGGTCCCCAATTTTTCAACTATTTTTGTAGAATGGATACCATTAATCCAAGTTGATTTAATTATATAAAGAGAAGCAGAATTCTTGGAACGTGATATTTTAAGTCTCATAAAATCCCTCCAATCTCTTATATTATAGCATATGGCTCAATGGTACTCAATACATATGTTGAAAAATTGACAAAAAAAAAAGCCTATATCTTGGCTTTCAAGGATTTTTTATTTATTCAACTGTCAAAGACACGATTTTTACAGAATTATATGGAAGGTTAACTTTCTGTCGGATATGCCTCTATTTAGAAGCATTTACAGATTAGAAAATATATTAATACTACGTTGACAATAAAAGTTCAAATATATATAATTTATATTATATTGAAAATTCGGCTGTGATGAGAAGAGTAAATTGAGGATATCCCAAAAGAGAGAAGGTACCAAGGCT
>NZ_JH556653.1:1174232-1192635 GCF_000179595.2 Acetivibrio cellulolyticus CD2
TACTCAATACATATATTGAAAAATTGACAAAAAAATAAGCCTATATCTTGGCTTTCAAGGATTTTTTATTTATTCAACTGTCAAAGACACGTGCATCTGCAGCTCTGTCATTGATGTATCTGAATTATAAGGACAGAGATTTGGAATACAGTGAGAAATGCCTTGATACAGCAAAAAGGTTGTATAACTTTGGCAAGAAGTACAGAGGAAACAGTAAAGCACAAACCTATTATACCCCTGCAAACTATTATGATGAACTTATGTGGGGGGCTATATGGCTATGTGTAGCAACCGGAGATAAAAGCTACCTGGATGATGTAGAAACGCTTATGACAGAAAGAGGTATTGGCGGAGATAAGGTTGAGTACTATAATCACTGGACACACTGTTGGGATGATGTATTTGGCGGAGTATACCTGATGATGTCCCAATTATCTGACAAGCCCAAGTACAAGGAAGCAACCGAAGAAAACCTGGATTATTGGATGAATACAATTAAAACAACGCCTGGAGGTTTAAAATACCTTCACGAGTGGGCATGCTTAAAATATGTAGCATCAGAAAGCTTTTTAGCCCTTGTATACAATAAATATTGTCCAAACCAAAAGTATGTTGATTTCGCCAAAAGTCAGATTGACTATATATTAGGTGATAATCCTCGTGAAAGTTCGTATGTTGTAGGCTTTGGTAACAACTACCCCAAATTTCCCCATCACAGGGCTGCAAGCGGAAGGCTTGAGGGAGAACTTACAAGAGAGGACAAGGATGATCCCGAAAGGCATATACTTTATGGAGCTTTAGTTGGTGGTCCAAAGGATGACGATACATACGTTGATAATATCAACCAATATGTATACACTGAAGTAGGACTTGACTATAATGCCGGATTTGTAGGTGCTATGGCTGGAATGACAGAGCTTTTCGGTAAGGATCAGTCACCTGAAGAAACACCTGATATAGAGTCGGGGCCTGCTGAGTATTCACTCGAGGCACAGGTTACATATGAGAATGAGCAGCAGACTGTTATTAATGCTAATATATATAATGTAAATATGGCACCTCCTCACTTCGAAAAAGACATAACTGTTCGCTATTTTGTGAATTTAAGTGAGTTTTATGAGAATGGTTATTCAGTAAAAAATGTTAAAACAGGTATTGCTTTTACTGACAACGGAGCAAAGATAACAGGGCTTATTCCATGGGACGAAAGCAATCATATTTATTTTGCAGAGATTTACTGGCCGACTACAGTTCAAATGTTTGGAAAGAGCCAGGTTCAGTTTAAGATATATACTACCAATGCTACATGCTATGATGCTGCCAATGATTATTCCAGAGATGGTTTGCCTACTGTAAAGACTGAGTTTTTCAGAACGGAATGTATTCCTGTATATAAAGAGGAAAAGCTTGTATTTGGTAAAGAACCCTATAGAGATCCTTCAGTATCATACACACCAATACCTACAGCATATACAACTCCTGCACCAGTCAAGGATATAGTGGTACAAATGTATAACAGTACATTCTTTTCGTCAAATCAAATAGCACCAAAGTTCTGTATTATGAATCAAACATCAAAAACATTGGATCTCAGTACTGTTAAGATCAGGTATTATTATACAATTGATGGTGAGAAAGCACAGACCTTCTCCTGTGATTATACCCCAATAGGAGAAGGTAATATTACAGGCACATTTGTGAAAATGGAGAAACCTACTGATGGTGCGGATCATTATTTGGAAATAGGTTTTAAATCAGGAGAGATTGCACCTGAAGAAAGCTTCTATTTTGCAACCCGTTTTTGGAAGACCGATTGGAGTGATATTGATCCGACAAATGACTACTCATATAATGAAGCTGGTGGAGATTATGAGGATTGGTCAAAGGTGACTGGATATATCAATGGTAAATTGGAATGGGGAGACGAACCTGGAACGGTAATTGCCACTCCTACCCCAATACCTACTGTTACACCAGCTGTTATTTATGGAGATGTAACAGGCGATGGAAATGCAAATTCGATTGATTTCGCTATTATGAGAATGTATCTTCTTGGAATGGTCAAAGAAATGCCAGGTGATAATTGGAAGATATCTGGAGATTTAAATGGTGACGGCAGCATTAATTCTATTGATTTTGCTATACTTAGAAGCTACTTGTTGGCTATTATTAAGCAGCTTCCAATTTAAAAAATACTAAGAACCTGAAATACAAAAACGAAATTCTCGGTAATCAGCCGAGAATTTCGTCTTTTGACATGGCCACTTTGATTACACGCATGCAATCGTTCTTTATCCGACATCAAGTATTAACTTTTCTTCATCAAAATCAATCTTTATTTCCATTCTATCTGAAAGAGTCCCTTTAATAATCATTTTACCAATCTCCGTCTCAACAAACTTCTGTAGATACCTCTTTACAGGCCTTGCACCATATACAGGCGTATAGGAGGATTCTGCCATAAACGCTTTAGCCCTGTCAGTAACATTCAGCCTTATATGCCTGTCATCAAGCCTTCTTTGAATACCCGCCAATGCAAGATCAATTATTCTTATAATTTCCTCTTTTCTTAAAGGCTTGAAAAGCACTATCTCATCAACACGGTTTAAGAATTCCGGTTTGAAATGCCTGTTAAGCTCGTTCATAACCTCATTTCTTGCTTTATCACCAATTTCCCCATCCCTGGAAATATTGTTCAGAAGATGCTGGCTTCCGATATTTGATGTCATTATTACAACAGTATTCTTGAAATTTACAGTTCTCCCCTGACTGTCGGTAAGACGTCCATCATCAAGAAGCTGGAGCAGGACGTTAAATACCTCCGGATGCGCCTTTTCTATTTCGTCAAATAGTATTACGCAATAAGGTTTTCTCCTTACAGCTTCAGTAAGCTGTCCACCCTCTTCATAGCCTACGTATCCTGGAGGTGCACCAATTAGTCTGGCTACAGAGTGCTTTTCCATATACTCCGACATATCTATGCGCACAACATTTTCTTCCGTATCAAACAGCGCTTCTGAAAGTGCTTTCGCAAGCTCTGTTTTACCAACTCCTGTCGGCCCCAAAAAGATAAATGAACCTATTGGTTTTCTCAAATCTTTAAGTCCCGATCTTGCACGTATGACAGAGTCACTTACTGCACACACAGCTTCATCCTGTCCAATAACACGCTTGTGAAGTATCTCTTCAAGGTTTAGAAGCTTATCCTTTTCATTTTCTACAAGCCTTGTAACCGGAATTCCTGTCCATCTTGAAACAATCTCTGCTATTTCCTCTTCAGTAACCTCTTCTTTAAGAAGGCTGTTTGCTTCACTGGATTTTATTCTCTGTTTTTCGCTTTCAAGCTGCTTTTCAAGGTCCGGCATCTTGCCATGCTTTAATACAGCCAGCTTATCAAGATCGTAATTTCTTTCCGCCTCCTCTATCTGCCTTTTTATATCCTCAATTTGCTGTTTTAAGTCCTTTTCCCTCTTTATATTCTGCTTTTCAAGCTCCCATTGTGCCTTCATGGTATCTGCCCGATCCTTGAGCGAAGCTATCTCTTTTTCCAGAACTCCAAGCCTTTCCTTTGATGAAATATCTTCTTCTTTTCTAAGAGCTTGTCGTTCTATCTCAAGCTGCATAATCCTCCTGCTTATTTCATCAAGCTCTGTAGGCATACTGTCTATTTCGGTCCTTATCATGGCGGCGGCTTCATCCATAAGATCTATTGCCTTATCCGGAAGAAATCTATCGCTTATATACCTGTTAGATAATACAGCACATGCAATTATGGCATTGTCGGTAATTCTTACCCCATGGTGTATTTCAAACCGTTCTTTTAAACCTCTTAAAATAGATATTGTATCCTCCACCGTAGGTTGATCAACCAGAATCGGTTGAAATCTTCTCTCAAGTGCTGCATCCTTTTCTATATATTTTCTGTATTCATCCAGTGTAGTTGCTCCGATACAATGGAGTTCCCCTCTTGCGAGCATAGGCTTTAAAATATTTCCCGCATCCATAGCCCCCTCAGCCTTACCTGCTCCAACTATATTGTGAAGCTCGTCAATAAACAATATAATCCTACCGTTTGATTTATTGACGTCATTTAATACAGCCTTCAAACGCTCTTCAAATTCGCCCCTGTATTTCGCACCAGCAATCAATGCTCCCAAATCCAGGGCAAATATGGTCTTATCCTTCAGCCCTTCCGGAACATCACCTTTAAGTATTCTTTGGGCAAGCCCTTCAACAACAGCAGTTTTTCCAACCCCAGGCTCTCCAATTAATACAGGATTGTTCTTTGTTCTTCTTGACAGAATACGTATAGCCCTGCGTATTTCAGCATCTCTGCCAATTACAGGGTCAACCTTTCCCTGCCTTGCAAGTTCTACCAAATCCCTGCCAAACCTTTTTAGGGCATCATAAGTCTCTTCAGGATTTTTTGTAGTTATCCTCTGGTTGCTTCTAACTTTGCTCAAAGCTGCCATAAACTTTTCAAGATTAATCCCATAACGTTTGAATATACTGTGAGATGGTGTATCCTTTTCTTTTAAAAGAGCAATATATATATGCTCAACCCCTGTATAATCGTCTTTGAATTTTTTTGCCTCATCTTCAGCACGAATAAGGATTTCATTAAATCTTCTCGTAGCATACATGCTGGTTGCACCGCTTCCATACACCTTAGGCAGCCTTTCAAGCTCCTTTTCCAAATCATTTATATATATTTGTGTATTAATTCCCATATAACTAACAAGCTTCGGTATCAACCCATCATCCTGGTTTAACATTGCAAGATGTATATGTTCTCCGTCAACCTGCTGGTGTCCCAACCTAATGGCAATTTCCTGGGACGAAGAAATAACTTCTTGCGCCTTTTCAGTAAATTTATCAATATTCATACTGTTCCCTCCTCTACAGTTACAATAAAATCACTGCATAAATTTTTCAAATTAAGTTGTAGTTGCTTTCGATACTTCTTTCAATTTATTATAAAGTTCCCTAATCTCAGGTGTCATAACCTTTGGATTTACAATCCTCACTTTAATATACAGATCCCCTCTGGCTCCGTTTCTGTCAGTATACCCCTTGCCGGCAGCACGAATTTTGCTGTCAGTTTGAATTCCCGGAGGAACCTTAATCAATATCCTCCCATCCAATATATCTATAGACTTTTCGGTGCCTAACGCAGCATCCCATGGCATAACATCTATTGTTGTCAATAGATCTTTCCCATCAATTTCAAATCGGCTTCTTTTTTTGAATTTTACTACTAGATAAAGATCTCCTTTTACGCCACCATTTGTTCCCGGTTCTCCTTGCCCTTTAAGTCTTATCTTTTCGCCATCCCTTACACCTTTTGGTACCCTAAATGAGAGATTCTTATCACCGGTACGACCTCTTATACTTACACTCTTTTCAATGCCGCTAAACCCTTCCTCAGGCAATATCTCAATTACCGCTTCAATATCTTCTCCCTTTGCAGCATAGTTTTGTCTTCTTCTATTAGTTCCGGCCCCTCCAAATATACTGCCTAAATCGAATCCACCACCACCAAAGAATGAATTAAAAAAATCACTATAATTTTCACCGGAACCGGCGCTGTACTCATACCTCACATTATTGCCAAACCCATACTGGGAAGGATCAAAATCATATCCGTTCTGGAAATTGACCTCACTTCCAAAGGTATCATATTTCTTTCTCTTTCCAGCATCACCCAACACCTCATATGCCTCATTAACTTCTTTAAACTTATCTTCAGCCTTTTTGTCATTCGGATTGGCATCAGGGTGATACTTCTTTGCAAGCTTTCTATATGCCTTTTTCACATCATCCTGTGTAGCATTCTTATCTATACCGAGAATACTGTAATAATCCTTGTACTGCATTTAAGCATCACACCTTTCTTGATTCACCTTCTATTATTTTTAAGACCATTCATCAATCTTATACTTCATCATATAATGAGTAGAACAAATTATTGCCCCGAAAATAACTTTATTGCATTCTATGTTTAGAGTCAAAACACAAACCTTTTATTGACTTTGACCTTCTTTGACTATAACACAATCATAAAACGTTTACAAAATTTTATCAAATGCTTCTTTATCCACTTTATGTTATATATATTGATATTTTAAATTAATATTTCCTCTTTCTTTCGTTTTCTTGGTTTTTTCTTTTAAATAACAGATAAAGGGCAGAATCTATAATCTATCTAATTACAGATTCTGCCCTTACTCATACAAAGGAATAGCCGAAGTTATATCTTCGGCATTCCTAAACAGTTAGATAATCACTTCATCTCTATTGGAAATTTATTTATCATTCCTATCAAATATTGCCTCATATAGGCAAAGTCTATACTATTAACTAATCCGTCACCAGTCACATCTGCTGCAGCTTTACCATTATTTGAAGGAAAGTCCTGTCGCATTCCTATCAAATACAGTCTCATATATCCGAAGTCTATACTATTAACCAAACCATCATCATTTACATCTCCGTAAACAAATTCCGGCATTGGTTCACTTATAACAACGAAATCACTATTATCACCTGTAGATATTTCTTCTACATCTGATTCTACGGTAAAGTAAAGCTGTTTTATACCTTCTGCGTATTTAAGTGTATTTTTGTCAATATTGTATATGTATGATAGATTCTGGCCATTTACTATATTAGCAATTTCCTTTGTATCAATTACATTTCCATCAATTGAACCTTCCCTAATTTTTAATTTAGCACCTGTACAAACATGGCTCAAATTAGAGAGATTAACAGTTACAGTATCCATGTCTTCAAAACTATTTTGCTCAATGTCTAAAGCAATATCAGTGTAGCCTGCTGTAAATTCCTTTGCATTATCACTTGTATCAAATTCATTTCCTGCAGATGGTGTAACTGTAACAGTATACTTGCTTTTTTTAACAATATCACCTACATGCAACGTTGCATTGATTACTTTTGTCTCTCCTGGTAAAATTGTTACCGTCTCAACTACAGAGTTCTTACTTCCGTTTTCACCACTAACATCAATTTTAAATTGATCAACACTAAGTTCACCTTTATTCTCAACCTCAACTTCTATGGGCATTTCTGAACCTGGTATCATATTTTTGGGGTCGAAACTTACATCATTTACTGCAATGTTATAAGAAGGTGTAACCTTTACAGTACACAAATCCGATTGTTCTATACCTTCCTCAGTTGTAGTCAATTTATTAAAAGCAATGTTAAAATTACCGTTTTCATCAAATACACCACTTGGGAATTGAACTTTACTTCCTATATCAGAAATTTTCACATCCTCACTCCAAAGACCTTTATCTTTATCATACATGACAGCATTTATTTCAGTTATCCCTTCTTCCGTACCCGTCCATATTACAGCGGTTTTTCCCGTACAATTGTTAACAACCTCAAAGTCATCTCTTAATCCATGCTGAGCCTCTTCAAATATTGTTGAAGGTATGCCTGATATACTGGTCAAATACGAAATATTGCTGTCATTATACCAATACAAAGCATTTGAGCCATCAAAATCTGCAAACACAGGAGCTGAATCCATCGTTTGGTTATTGGTAAGTTTAATCACCTCTTCATCTGGTGTTGCTATAGATACATCTCTGTCATCAATAGTATCTAAGTCATTATCCTGATCTGTCACATAAGCAGTTCTGAATGAATTATCCATATAGCCTGCATCAAGCGATGTAACTGCATTAAGGCCACTCACCAACACAGTTGGGCTTGACCAGGTTCCGGTGTTCAATTCTGAATAATATATAGTGTTTTGTCCCGAATTTCCAAACAGGTTGTTTTCACTATTGCTTGTCCATACAACAAAGGCTTTACCACCTTCAACAGCTATCTGTGGCTGTGTATCAACTGTGTCATTATCTGTAAGCTTAGATGCATTATCAAAAGTATTTGTTTCCGGATTAAATTTTGCAACAGCAATTTCACCCGATGCTGCAGCATCTTCAAGTGTTACTGAATCATCAAATACTTTATTGCTGTCCTGCCACACTAAATAAAGATTTTCATTGTCCGATGCCAAACTTGGGTAAAAGTCTGCTGTGCTGTTGTCATCAACAGCTACAGGAGCACTCCATGTATCTGTAGCATTATCATATATTGAGTATACTAGCATTGTTCTATTAACTGCCGATCTTTCGGCATTATCTGCAACCCAAACCATAACCCTTTTATCACCTGCTATTGCCAACTGTGGCTGTGCATCAGGATAAATATTGGTCTGGAGGGTCTTAACCTCTTTATTTGTATAATCTGATGATAGCATTACACCCAGCGATCTCTTTAACTTACTATCTCCACTCCAGACAGAAGGTTTGTTAATGTAGTCTCTTGGCATAACAGTATAGCTGGCCTCATCATATACATCCAGTGGTTTATAATTTGGTGCCATCTTGATTCCCGAATCTTTTGCTACATTTCCTTCATAGATATTCCATGTACCCTTAGCTATTTCTTTCTTTGCTTCAAAAATTAATGCTTTGGCTTTTAAATTCATTTTTCCAGTTAATGATATTTTAGCATAATTCTCAGGGTACTTTAGTAAAAATTCCAGTTCTGCTTCTCCTGATGCTCCAACAGTACAAACCCCAACAACACCTACTCCACCTTCCAATTCGAAACGTGGAATAAATTTCAAATCAGTATTTAGAATTACTTCATTGGACTCCAAAATATATTTTGTTATCTCACTTAAAGTTTCTACTTTAATACCACCTTCTACTGTCAAATAAACCGGGACAGGCCCAACAATATATTGCATTGACTTGCTAGCTTTAAATCCAAAATTTAACAAAAGAGACCCTTCTGATACTATAAGCGAACCATTTTTCTGCTTCACCCCTTCTATATACCCACAGACTTCAGCTTCGGTATCCCAACCAACAACTGTTGTCAAACAGGCTTTCTTTGTATTAAGCATCTTATTTAAGTCTTTGAACTTGCTGAAATCATCGCGATTAGTTTTAAACTCTTTAATTGCCTTCTTCAAATTTGACCAACTCTGTTTGGATTTAGTTACGTCTTCCTCCACTCCTGCCTCTTTTTTTAAACCAAAGGCAATCTTGAAGTTGTCACCTTCTTCAGAATAAGTTAAAGGAATGTCCCCAAAACCAAAATTAATTTCCGCACCACCAATAACAGGTAAGTTACCTGGTATTGTCACCCCTGTTTTTGATCCTAGATTTAATGAACCTTCGCTTTCACTTCCAATACTCCCCTCAAACCTGGAACTAAATACTGAAAGATTAGTAGCAATAGGTTCTGAGCTAGTTCCGTCTTCAGCTTGGACAATTGCATAAATCTTTTTCCCTGGTTCAAATGTCCGACCTATAGCTACAGCATCAAATTGACCTGACACACTTTCTAGTTTTTTATCCCAGCCCTGCGACAATATGTACTTTACTGTTTTACCTCTTCTTTCAGCTTCCATTTTAATACAACAGTAATCCTCCAATTTTATATCCGAATCACTGGAAATTTTCCTGTATTCTTTTACTTGTCTTAACAGGTCATAATCTCTATTTCCATCGTTTAAGTTTATTTTCGTTATGTATGGTTCAAGAAACTGCTTGTCCGGTTTTAGATAGAATATTTCCACCCTTCCAAGTTTTAAGTCATAAACACAAGCGTGACTTTGATAGTCTGTTGCTTCAATATTCAAATCATATTTCCCTTCAGGAAGACTATCAAGTTCAACCATACCATTCATATCTGTTTTTACAATCTGGTCACCAATTTTTATTGACGCTCCTGCAATCGGCTTCTTTGAGTAGTAATCACCCACAACTACATAATTTGAGGTTAATGGAACGCTGCCCACATCACTTCTTGCTATGGGGCTCTCAAAACCTTCTTCCCCCAAAACAACAAACGGATCTGATTGGCTGCCATCGCCACCTGATGTTTTTACACCCGCCTTTAGGTTTAGTGCTGGACAAACTCCAATACTTCCATCGTATGCTAAAGAACTTGCCTCTCCAAGCCCATCAGCTAATCTTACACCTGATCCTAAAGGAGCAAGAATCCAGTTAAACCAAGTATCTTTGTCATTAAAATATCCTTCATATTTATAATCTGAATTTAGGACTGCCTGAAAAGTCGGAATACTTTTAAACTCCCACCCTCTATTATATACATAATTTGTTAGTTGATTAGTATCAAGAAGAAACACTTTGTCCATAATATTTTTATAGTAAGAATTATTAATGTTATTTATTAGTGGTGAAGTAATTACTAATGCGTTTTCTTTTTCTGATGTTCCTAATATTACCTCTCCATCCCGGTCTCTAGTCATCACTCTCTTCGAGTAATTTGGTTGATAAATATTAATTTTCTTTCCCGAATTATTAACGATGTTGACGTTTGCTCCTATATGTTGATTTTCTACAACATGCAATGGATAATTATCTATAATTATAAAATTTATTTCGTCTTTATCTATTGTACCACTCTTTTCATATACCGCAGGCTTCCCATCAATTATACGATCAAGAGTAATCCTATAGGTATCACCTTCTATAGTAAGCTCAACATTCCTAGTATAATCGGTCTTAATTTTAATTGGAGTATTTATATTAGCATTCTCACAACTTTTCGGATCATAAATCCAAAAATTTTGACCTGCTGCTAAATAGCTTTCTATATCTATTCTAAAATCATAACTTTCCGGAAACTGAAATGATGATCTCGTTTGAATATACTCCTCACTTCCACCAGTACGTATATCCTTGTCCACTTCTGACAATATCACATCATGTTCATAAGGCGCAATAACATCTTGTTCGGCTTTTGTAAAATTAGATAAAAATCCTGATTCTTTATCATATGGATTATATCCAGGTCCATCTTCTCCTGTAGAATAATTGTATTGCAATCGTAAATGCTCAGCATCAGGTTTTTGGTGACTATATTGTACAACAGTGTCTTCACTGTTCAGCCATTCACGAAGATTACTTTTTTCCCAATTGTTACTACCATACTTTACTCTGTTTCCCTCAGCATCATCCCTACCATCGGTAGTATCACCATTTGCATCAAAAGCTTTACAACAAAGAATTCTGTCAGAATACAACATCAAACTTCCATCATCATTTTTATTAATTACTCTCCAAACAATAGGATCATCCCAGTATTGCCCAAACTGCACATAGTCACCAACATCCATTTCATTTGTTTCTTCCGCCTTAACAACTTCATAACTCATTGCAGGCAGCAACGCTGCTACCATGCATAAAACAACTAAAGCTGCCAATAGCCTTTTAATAATTCTTTTCAAAACCTTTACCCCCTAAAATTATTTAATTTTTTATGTATATGAATTTAATTAGCATACAATCAGCAAGTTTTCTATTTCTGTGCACAAATTATAACATATTTAGCCAGCACTAACCACGAAAATTTACTCAAAATACCGTAAAAATACCGTAAATTTTCATATATTCTTGTAAAATATCTTTACAAACTAAAAAGACAAAGGGCCATTGAAAAATGCCTTATAACCGCTCCACATTGTGCCTAAACTTTTCAAAACTGCACAATATGATGTAATTAAGCGACATTTTACAACAACCCATACTCAATCACAGTTCTATACAACATATCTCAAACCAAACTATTCCCGGTTCATTACATCCACTAAATCAGTTATTGGTTGATATATGTCAAGTTCACAGTAATTATCCGAAGACTGGCTAATATCTATATATTCAAACCTGAAGGTGTCCGCAAATTTAAAGTTGGAATTATAAATCCACTTTTTGTGAAGATTGACAAGTAATCGCCCTATTTGCCTTCCCTTTATCTCTGCAGGGCTGAAAAATCCTACAAACCTAAACACAACATATTTATGGGCAGGTATTGAAATAGCAGTCATTCCGTCCGGTATACATGTCAGATCAGAAACCTGAGCTGAAGGCATATAATAAATATAGCCATCATTGTTCCCGCTCCAGTCAGTATAACCAAAATATATATTAGGGTTTATGGAATTTTGAATTCTATCTTTATGGTTATAAAAGAAATCGCGTCCGTAAGTATTGGCAATATTATCACCAGATTTACTTAAAATCTTGTGCTGCACCCCTACCAAATTAAACTTGTTTTTAAATACAAAAAATGGCTTGTAGGCTACAGAACTGTTCAATGACAAAATGTCATTAACATTTACCTTTTCCTGAATTATTAACGATATCTGGCCAGACCTGACTCTAAGCGGTGTATATCCGAACTTTTTTCTAAAAGCCCTGATATATGATTGTTCGTATTCAAAACCATAGTGATAAGCTATATCAATTATTCTCATATTGGTGTTAATAAGTTCTCTAATACTTGAAGTCAGTTTGCGTGAATGGACGTACTCCATCAACGGCTCACCTGTAAGTGACTTAAATATTCTATGCAAGTGGTATTTTGAAATTCCTGTATGCTGGGAAATATCATCTAATGTAATCTTGTTATAAATATTATTTTCAATATAATCTACACACTGTGAGATAATCTCTTTTGCATTCATAATATTTTTTAACGCCTTTTTTATAAAAAGCAATTCCTGTTCATTTTTAATTTATTATATATGTTATTGTTATTCAAGTAAACACTACAAAACACATTTAAATTTAACATTTCGTTCTTTTATCTAATTTTATTTAACGCATACAACTTAATGCGGCACAATTGTAGGGAGGGTATTTATATGCAAAGACGAGTAGTTATTACAGGTGTAGGGGTTGTTTCATCGCTTGGAATCGGTGCGGACAGATTCTGGCAGTCTATAAAAAGTGGCAAGTGCGGTATCAGCGTAGTTGAGAGAATAGATGTATCTGATCTTCCAACCAAAGTTGGCTCAGAAATTAAGGACTTTAGCCCAAGTGATTTTATTGATAAAAAAGAAGTTAAACGAATGGATAAATTCTCTCAGTATGCCATAGCAGCAGCTCAATTGGCAGTTGAGAATTCAAAACTGGATATTAATAAAGTAAATAATGAACGGATGGGGGTAATAATCGGTTCAGGAATAGGTGGCATTGAAACTCTGGAAAATCAGTATAGTGTTCTTCTTGAAAAGGGCCCCGGAAGAGTAAGTCCGTTTTTTGTTCCAATGATGATACCTAATATGGCATCGGGAAATGTAGGAATTAAATTTGGTGCTAAAGGTTTTACTGAATGTGTAGTTACTGCGTGTGCTTCGTCTACAAATTCTATTGGAGATGCCTTTAAAGTTATCCAACGTGGTGATGCCGATGTAATGATATCAGGAGGTACCGAGGCTCCAATTACAAGATTGACCTACGCAGGTTTTTGTGCAAGTAAAACAATGTCAACAGACGAAGATCCACTGACTTGTTGCAAGCCTTTTGACCTTAACAGGAATGGTTTTATCATGGGTGAAGGTGCTGGAATTTTAATACTTGAAGAGTATCATCATGCTGTTAACAGAGGTGCGGATATAATTGCTGAAATAGTAGGCTATGGCTGTACAAACGATGCTTACCACATCACCGCGCCAGCAGAAGGCGGAGAAGGCGGTGCAAGGTGCATGAGACTTGCAATTGAGGATGCAGGTATAAAACCTTCAGATATTGGATACATCAATGCTCATGGAACTTCAACCCAATTAAATGATAAAAACGAAACTGCAGCTATAAAATCAGTATTTGGCGAACATGCATATAAGCTTGCCGTAAGTTCCACCAAATCAATGACAGGCCACCTCCTTGGAGGCGCCGGAGCTATAGAAGCCATTATTACTGCGCTTTCACTAAAAGAAGGCTTTTTGCCTCCTACCATAAATTACAAGACCCCCGACCCCCAATGTGATCTGGACTATGTGCCAAATATCGGCAGGAAAGCAGATATTACCTACGCTCTATCAAATTCATTTGGATTCGGTGGTCACAATGCAACACTTACCTTAAAGGCTTTTAAAGAGTAAAATATGGTTTTAAAACTAAAATCTCATGTGTATTAGCAGAGTTTTAAAAAATTCACTCAGATAATTCATATAATAAAGGACAGGTCGGATTATATCCAAACTGTCCTTTGTTAATTGCCTTGAAGCAAGTAGTCATTAAAAAATCTCAACTTCAGGTGGAAACTTTATCCCACCTGAAGTTTGGAAGGAGGCACTCCACAAAATTAGGATGTGGAGTGTTGTATAAAATTAAGTTACCACGCATTACATGCCCTATCTACTACTGGTATTGTAAATATTGTTTTAATTTGAACATATAAAACAGATAACTTATTTTTGATGGTTTTTCACTTATTTTATTTGCTCTATTTCATATTCGCCGCCTAGTTGAGCAACAATACCGGTTTTCCCAACCATATGTCCTGCACCGACTACTACAAAGTACGTTTTGCCTTCAGGGTCAGCGAGATATCCCTTAACCTTTTCCGCCATATTGGTGTCTCTTGAGTTCCACAACTTTTCATTGAATTCTTTCATCGCACTGGTTTCAGCCTCTTCTGATTTCACCAGCTTTTCCAATCCCTGCGTATCACCTGTTTTCCAAGACATTATCATGTCATCAAGAGTATCCATTGCTTCTTCCTGTGCTTCATCATCAGGAGCTAATGCTCCTGCCAGATATTCTACCTGAAGCTCATTTGAAAAGGAATCAAACAAGTCTACCTGAAATTTTGCCCCTTCAATCTCTAATATATCTTTTTGCCCGGCAGCTTTTTCAAGGAAGAACATATCTATTCCAAGCTCTCCGCTAAGTGAATTCTCAGTAATCTGTAAATTTTGTACAAGCAATGCTGCATACCATGGTTTAAACTTATTATAAAATTCCGGCTTAATACCATAAGGTTTAATAGCCTCTACAAAGCGGTCATAAACTTCCTTAGGAACATTTTTATAGAGTGTATTGTCATCTTTGTACAAAGCCTTTTGAAGCATATACATAGCAACTTCCTGTTCATTTGTTATATTAGCTTCAACAGCAAGAAAATCAGCTTTATCATAAGCATTCAATATATCTTTAGATAACGGATACATTGACCAATCAGCTACATGTATCGAACCAAGCAGATAAACACTGCTATCCTTATCACTAACTTTCCAGAACGCTCCTTTTGAATCCCTTCCTTCTTCATATATGATAAACTCATAAGCATTTTTGGCAAACACTATAAGTTCCTGCCTGCTGCAACTACTCCTAAGATCCAAGGTATCATTACTTCTACCTTTTAGTATTCCTTTATATACTGCATATTTCACTATGTCTCTTGACCCCTCAGGTATTGTTTTTGCATCTTTGAATGCAAGCTCTGCAGAAGTATTAAAATCAAAGTCCGGCTGAGCTGCTTTAATCACATTATATATAACTGTAACCATATCCAATCTTGTTGCTTCTTTTTGTGGCTCAAATTTGCCTGACCCATTAAGAATACCTGCAGCACATGCCTTTAATACTGCATCGCTGTTCGTATCACTAAACGGACTCTTTACATCAGCGGTAACAACTTGGTCCCCTGTAACTTTCTCATAAACGCTTTCACAAACACTATATAATTCTTCACGGGTTACACTTGAAGTATAATTTTTTTGCATATCGTCAGTAGCAAGCCCATATACTTTCGACCACTTGATACCTTCCGATGCCCATGAACTAGGCTGATCAGCCGCAGACGATACCTGTTCTTCTGCAAACACATTAATTTGCAAAGAGAATAACATGATCATTGCTGTCAGTGCTGCTGTTATTTTCACTATTTTATTCACTAATTTTACATCTCCTTTAAACTTACCAATATACACTATTGTATCAGCTTTTCTATATTTTGCAGATTACAACTTTTTGACACTTAAGAATATAACACACTTAATCCGTTAAGTCACCGAAATAAATACCCTAACAGTACGACAAAAATCAACACTATATTATTTCGGTATTTTTTCGGAAATGATTACGTATATTTTTCGGTGCTCAATAACTTATTTTATGTTACAATGAACAAAAAAGTTTTCAAAAGTGAGAGGTTTAAATGATTAATGTATTAATGGTAGACGACCATAAGGCAATTTTAGCAGGAACAAAAATGCTGCTTGAAAGTCACAACATGAAGGTAACAGCTTGCCATTCAGGTATAGCAGCCTTGGAAATTTTAAATACGGAAGCCTTTGATGTTATGATCTATGATCTGAAAATGCCTGATATGAATGGGTTGGAATTAACTAAAAAAACTCTGGAGATTTACCCTGATGCTACTATTATTATATTATCCGGTGAAGACATAACCGAAAACTTTGATATTCTCATAAAGTCGGGCGTTAGCAGTATAATTGATAAGTCCTGTAATGACAATCAACTCATAACAGGTATAATGATGGCTCAAGAGAAAATGATGCTGCTTCCTCTTGAGCTTATAAGAAAACTTAATTTGGAAAAGCCATCAATTCAACAAGAAGATGATAGTCTGGAAGAGCCTTTAACAGAACTTGAACTGGACATCCTTCAACAAGCAGCTATTGGAAAAACAAATAAGGAAATTGCCGATAAACTTCAAATGGTGCAACGCAATGTTGAATACCACTTAAGCCACATTTACAAAAAGCTTAAGGTAACTTCCCGTATTTATGCCATTCGTAAGGGTGTAAGGCTTAATCTAATCAAAGGTTCCTAAATTGCCATCAAAAACCGGCAGCCATCTTAATTGGAAATTGGCATGACAATTCAAGCCCTTCCCCAACTTCCGAGCAGCAAGAGAAACTTCCGTCCAATAGACGAATTCTCTCTTTGATACCATGGAAGCCCAAATGCCTGCTGATATCAATTTCTTCGTCTAAATCCATGCCAATACCATTATCATGATAGTAAATGGTAATCACATTCTTGTCCTGCCGAAGCATTATATCAACTTCCGTAGCCTTAGAATGATTAGCTGCATTATTTACCAATTCTTGGATTATCCTGTACACTGTCAATATTTCTTCATATTCCAGTCGTGAGTTAACATTAAATGCCTCAAAATTGATATTAATATCAGACTTTAGCTGAACCCGTTCAATTAGCCCCTCAACAGCTCTAACAACTCCCTCGTATAATATATTTTGTAAGGTTTAAGTCTTAGATTTTCCAGTTGAACCCCTTACATTTCCTTGTTCATTTACCATAAATCAACTGGGAGTTTTCTTTACGAAAACTCTTTGAGGCAATGTAGCTGGGGTGCAAAAAAGTTTTTTAAGTGCGGTTTACAATGAGTGGGGCCCATATGATAGCCTGCTAAGGCTGCAGCCGCCATATCCCCTTTACTCCTTCTCCAAAGACCTCCTTTGGGGATAGGGTGGCTGCCTCTTCGGCTGCCTAATCATATGGGGGAGGCTCGTTGTCAACTGGATTCTTGAAAAAGTTTTTTGTACTCTAGCACTGACTCAAAGCTAATGCTCCTTGATAATTTGATTTTTGTTAGCTATTGAACTTAACTAATGCTCGTGTAACAATAATAGTGGCTATTGAGGATGGTTCTGTTCAACTCCTGTAGGGCATTTTTATGTCGCTTCTGTTAAAGTCAGTTCCCCTGGCCTGATGTTAGCTTTAAACCGCTGGGTGTTTTTCTCTTTTTATCTCTCTCCTGTATGGCAGTTCAAGGAGTCGTGCATAGAGATTCAAGAGGTGTATTCTAATTGCGAGGATGTTGATGCGTCAGGTACCACGGGCATTAGTTAAGTTCAATAGCTCAAAATTTTTAATCAGAAAGGTGGTGATTTCATTGTCAAATTCATTGTTGGTAGGTATTGATGTTAGTCTCAAAGACAATAAAGTCCGTATCCTCCATCCTGATGGAACCAGTCTTGCTAAATTTGTTGTTTTAAACTCAGTTCCAGGTGCAAATACTCTCTCTAAAAAGTTACACAACTCGCTGAAAAAACAACTTTGACTCAATCACTATTGGTCTTGAATCTACTTCTGTCTATGGTGATCCTCTTGTTTATTTCTTAAAACAAGATACCTCTGTAAATAGATTAAATACTAAATACATGTTCTTAATCCCACACAGGTTAACAAGTTTAAAGCAATGTATCCTGACCTTCCAAAAACCGATGATATAGATGCCTGGATTATAGCAGAACATCTGCGTTTTGGTCGTATAAACAAGGAGGTCTACATGGACGAAAGATATAAAGCATTGCAAAAGCTTACGCGAGCTAGATTTCATACTGTTCAAAACCTTTCAAGAGAGAAAACTGGTTCCTTAATAATTTGTTTCTGAAATTTTCTTCTCTTGCCCAAGAAAAGATATTTTCAGATACATTTGGTGCTACATCCAGCAGCATTATTGAAGAATTCTTTTCTGTTGATGAAATTTCGTATATGCCAATTGAAGAACTGGTTGACTTTATCAGCAAAAAAGGTAAGGGCCGCTTTGATAA
>NZ_JH556653.1:1192735-1196425 GCF_000179595.2 Acetivibrio cellulolyticus CD2
TATAAAAGCTTATAAGGAACAGCTCAAAATCTTTGATAAGGCTATTGAGGAACAAATTAAACTTATTCCCTAATCCTTTAACCTCTATCAAAGGAATCGGCCCTGTATACTCTGCCGGAATAATAGCAGAAATTGGTGATATTCATCGTTTCAAAGATCATGCTGCATTAGCTAAATTTGCGGGTATTTCCTGGACAAAACACCAATCAGGAAACTTTACGGCTTCAAATACTAAATTAATTAAGTTTGGTAACCGTTATTTGCGTTACTACTTCATGGAAGCAACTAACAAAGTGAGATTGCACGATCACGAGTTAAAACGCTTCTATGAATTAAAATATAGCCAAACCCCAAAAACAGCTCATAAAAGGGCACTTGCATTAACTGCCAGAAAATTCGTTCGACTTGTCTATGCACTGCTGCATAGCAATCGACTTTATATTCCACCAAAAGGAGATTAATTTCCATTTGGTTAACCATATCCTACCATATTTACAAACTTACTTTGGTAGGCTTAATAGGTGATGCCTTTTTATGCTCAAAACCGGTAAAATATCATCAATATTTCTAAATTTATTTCCAATTTGGTATTGACATTTTACCGCTGGACTTTTCGGAGAGGAAAGTTGGCAGAAGCTCATTACAGGTTTCGCGGATTAATACTATTACATTATCAAGCTCTAGTTCGTGTTTTTTAATTTGTTTCAAAATATCATCCTTGAACATAAAGGCATTACCTAGCAGATTACTAACATCCCTCTTCATTTTGATAATATCCTGCAATACTTCATCATGCAAATCAGAAGCCAACCTTTTTCTTTCTTTTTCCGATATTTGCAGGAAAACTTTGCTTATCCATTTAGGTGTGTTGCCTTCATTCTGTAAATTCATTAACTTGTCTGACAATTCTTCAATTAGAGATAAATTCTCATAAAAGATAGCAGTATACCTTGACAGCAGCCTGATTGACAGTCTGTCCCGCTGACTGAGTTGCACGCTTTGAGGGTCAATCAACAGCAAATGGTAATTTTCATCCATATTTCCGATTATCGTCAGATATATTTTGTCAATATGAATCATATCTCCTACTTTAAGATTCTGAATATTTCCCGATAAAGTATCTACTGCCTCCTGGTAATGAAAGTTTGATTCATCAATCTCTGTTATAAACCGTTTTCCGTCAAACTCCAGGATTTTAACATTTTCAATAGGGACTATATTCTTAATGTTATCAATAATTTTCTGCTCTAGTTCTTCCACTTTATGCGATTTTGAGATATCCATGAGACTCCTGTACAAACTTATATTGCCATCGTTAAATATACTTACCAGCTCGTCAAAGGCAGTCTCCAATTCACCAAATTCATTGGTTGCTTCAATATCGAACTTAACTGAAAAATCCCCTTCCCGGATTTTCTTTACCTTATTGGTAAACTTTTTTAATTGCTTGGTCAATATCCTGCTGGATATCCATGAGATTACCAACGCAATAATAACTATAATAATAGTAAAAATAATAGTCTCAACCCTGTTTTTTGCTATAAGATCATAGATATCCTGCGCTTCCATATCAATACCAAGTACCCCAATCAAATCGCCTTTCCGATTGAAAAGAGGTACGTAGGAAGCAACATTTGCACCCCATTCATCATCGTGTGAAAGCTCCCCGATAAAGGTCTTTTCTTCTTTGAAAGTCATTTCAAGCAACTTATATTTATTAACCTCAATGTCTCCCGGCATTGAAACATCAGGCCCGTTATAGCCTAATGGGAATCCATCAACAATATATATAGTTTCACCATATTTTGATTTTGTCATTATATATAAAAACTTCAGCCCGTATACCCTTTTAAACTCACATAAAGTCTGCCTCAAGTTTTGATACTCAGGCATGCCAAGTATTTTCTTCTGTTCACCCTGTTGATTTTTCATATTAAGGGTACATTCAGCTACCTTTTGCAGTTCATCAATTTCAATATTTTCTGCAACGATTTTTGCCATGTTTCTGGCTTTTATCCCTAAAGAATCAGTTATCAACTTAGTTGATGCTGTATGTGTAAAACAACTCAATACTATTGCCAAAATGACTACAATAGTAGAGAATAACAAATTTATTTTCGTCTGCAATCTCACGAATATCTACCTCACATATTATACTTTTCCCGCCAGACTTCGAAAATACTATTTTTCAATATATCTTTCAATAATGAACTTTATACATTCTTCGGTAATGGGATAAAGCTTTGCACTATATTGATATGGAAAAGATCTCATACCATCTTTTGCCCATTGTGTTATGCTCCCAACAATTGCGTTGGAAAAAAAGTCTGCGATCAGGTTTATTTCGTCCTGGGCTAATTTGCGCGTTCCAAGTACTTCTTTAATTTTCATCATATTAGAATCGTAAATAATCTTAAAAAAATGTTCATTAAGGTTGTTCTGGACCTCTGAAGAAAGAGCTACAACATAGAAATCTCTATTATTATATAAATGCTCAACAAGCTCATCAAAAACTGAATTATCATTATTCAAGTCTGTAAGAGCCGCAAATTCAGTATCAAAAATCCAGCAAACAAGATCCTGCTTGTCTTGAAAATGGTAATAAAATGTTTTCCGATTTAGCCCGCACGCTTTTACAATATCTTGAACACTTATTTTATCTAATGGAATACTTACCATAAGTTTCTTTAATGTTTGCGCAATTAATTGTTTTGTAAGTTCCGGTTTTGACATTTTCATTCACATCCTAACTCAGCCATAAGCTGCAGCAAAAGTCCCAGTGGCATTTAGCCCTACTCAAACATAAAACGTTCGCCACCTAATTTTTTCAAATCAAATCAAGGAAATACGGACATTTCTTTAAATCTGTCCTAAAACATCTCACTTGCAATTATATGTGTAAAAATAGGACACTTAATTTCGATTATTGGTTTTTTATCATCTTATAACATGTTAAATTATTTGTAAAGGTTAGCGTTGATACGCACCAAATTATAATAGTTTGTATGCAAAAAAAGCATACTATTAAACTATAATATATCAAATTAATATGGAAGGGAATTGTCAAATGAAACATTATTTTGAGGAAATTGAAGCAGTTTTTAAATCGCAGGAAACTTCAAAAAACGGTATCGATTCGTCGAAAGCACAAGAACGGCTTGAGAAATACGGAAGAAATAAGCTTGATGAAGGAAAAAAGAAATCTGTATTAGTAAAATTTTTGGAGCAATTAAAAGACCCTATGATCATTGTACTTATTGCAGCAGCAGTTGTCTCGGGTGCACTCGGAGAAATAGCAGATGCAGTTATTATAATGATAGTTGTTGTGGTAAATTCAATTTTGGGCGTTGTGCAGGAAGGAAAAGCCGAAAAGGCTATTGAAGCGCTGCAGAAGATGTCGTCTCCATTTACTAAAGTCAGAAGAAACGGTCAGGTTATGCAAGTAAAATCAGATGAAATCGTACCAGGGGACGTTATTCTTTTAGAGGCAGGTGATTCTATTCCTGCTGATATGAGAATAATTGAAGCATCGAGTTTTAAAATTGAGGAAGCATCCCTTACAGGAGAATCCGTACCTTCTGAGAAAACTGATCTTGTTATCCCTGCAAATGATAAGGATATTCCGCTTGGCGACCGTGTCAACATGGCTTATATGGGCACCAATGTAGTTTACGGCCGTGGCGAAGGGGT
>NZ_JH556653.1:1196525-1237160 GCF_000179595.2 Acetivibrio cellulolyticus CD2
TGTTTTGTAAGTTCCGGTTTTGACATTTTCATTCACATCCTAACTCAGCCATAAGCTGCAGCAAAAGTCCCAGTGGCATTTAGCCCTACTCAAACATAAAACGTTCGCCACCTAATTTTTTCAAATCAAATCAAGGAAATACGGACATTTCTTTAAATCTGTCCTAAAACATCTCACTTGCAATTATATGTGTAAAAATAGGACACTTAATTTCGATTATTGGTTTTTTATCATCTTATAACATGTTAAATTATTTGTAAAGGTTAGCGTTGATACGCACCAAATTATAATAGTTTGTATGCAAAAAAAGCATACTATTAAACTATAATATATCAAATTAATATGGAAGGGAATTGTCAAATGAAACATTATTTTGAGGAAATTGAAGCAGTTTTTAAATCGCAGGAAACTTCAAAAAACGGTATCGATTCGTCGAAAGCACAAGAACGGCTTGAGAAATACGGAAGAAATAAGCTTGATGAAGGAAAAAAGAAATCTGTATTAGTAAAATTTTTGGAGCAATTAAAAGACCCTATGATCATTGTACTTATTGCAGCAGCAGTTGTCTCGGGTGCACTCGGAGAAATAGCAGATGCAGTTATTATAATGATAGTTGTTGTGGTAAATTCAATTTTGGGCGTTGTGCAGGAAGGAAAAGCCGAAAAGGCTATTGAAGCGCTGCAGAAGATGTCGTCTCCATTTACTAAAGTCAGAAGAAACGGTCAGGTTATGCAAGTAAAATCAGATGAAATCGTACCAGGGGACGTTATTCTTTTAGAGGCAGGTGATTCTATTCCTGCTGATATGAGAATAATTGAAGCATCGAGTTTTAAAATTGAGGAAGCATCCCTTACAGGAGAATCCGTACCTTCTGAGAAAACTGATCTTGTTATCCCTGCAAATGATAAGGATATTCCGCTTGGCGACCGTGTCAACATGGCTTATATGGGCACCAATGTAGTTTACGGCCGTGGCGAAGGGGTTGTAGTTGCTACTGGTATGTCGACAGAAATGGGCAAAATAGCAAATATTATTTCCAATGCAGGAGATGAAAAAACTCCTCTGCAGCAAAAGCTGTCTTCATTAAGTAAAGTATTGAGTGTAGGAGTACTTGGAATCTGTGTATTCATATTTGCTTTTGGAGTATTTAGAGGCGGAGAAGTGTTTGATACCTTTTTGATGGCAATAAGCCTTGCAGTAGCTGCAATTCCTGAAGGATTGGTAGCAGTCGTTACAGTTGTTCTGTCAATTGGTGTTACAAAAATGTCCAAACGCAATTCCATCATCAGAAAACTTACAGCTGTTGAAACTTTAGGATGTACACAGGTAATATGTTCTGATAAAACGGGTACCTTGACTCAGAATAAGATGACAGTTGTTGAATCTTATACCCTTGGTAATCCTGAGCAACTTGCAATATCTATGGCTCTGTGTAATGATGCTTCTCTTACTGGGAAAGGCGATGAAGTTATCGGAGAGCCTACAGAAAGTGCACTTGTACGGTATGCTTACAAGGAAGGACAGAACAAAACTGATCTTGTAAAAAATATGCCTCGTGTTGCAGAAGCACCTTTTGATTCTGTCCGTAAGATGATGTCAACAGTCCATAAGGAGCCTAACGGTAAATTTATTCAATATACCAAAGGAGCACCAGACGAACTTTTAAAAGCCTGTACGCATATTCTCACTAAAGATGGTGCTATACCTTTAACTGATGCTCATAAATCAGCTATTATGGCAGAAAACAAAAAAATGGCAAACAAGGCTCTACGTGTATTGGCATCAGCTTTGAAACAAACAGATTCCATACCGGAAAAAATCTCCCCCGAAAGCCTTGAGAAAAACTTAACATTTATAGGGCTAACAGGGATGATTGACCCTATACGTCCTGAAGTTAAAGTGGCTATTGAAAAATGTCGTCAAGCGGGAATACGTCCAATAATGATTACTGGTGATCACATAGACACTGCTGTTGCCATTGCAAAAGAATTAGGTATTATAACCAATGCAAACCAGGCTATTACTGGAGCAGAATTGTCCGAGATACCGGATCATGAATTTGAAAAGAAAATTCATAATTACTCGGTATACGCCCGTGTACAGCCAGAGCAC
Source organism: Acetivibrio cellulolyticus CD2 (assembly GCF_000179595.2). NCBI lineage: Bacteria > Bacillati > Bacillota > Clostridia > Acetivibrionales > Acetivibrionaceae > Acetivibrio > Acetivibrio cellulolyticus. The sequence goes on from NZ_JH556653.1 coordinate 1,198,638, forward strand.
AAGGTGCGTATAGTTACAGCATGGAAAAAGCAAGGCAAGGTTACTGCCATGACTGGTGACGGGGTTAATGATGCGCCTGCTCTTAAATCTGCAGATATAGGTATTGGTATGGGAATTACAGGAACAGACGTTACTAAGAACGTATCTGATATGGTACTGGCTGACGATAATTTTGCATCTATTGTTTATGCTGTTGAGGAAGGGCGCAGAATATATGATAATATCCGCAAGGCAATACAATTCCTCCTATCCTCAAACTTAAGCGAAGTTATTGCCCTGTTTATAGCAACAGTAATGAATTTCAAGCTGTTTTCACCGATACATGTTTTATGGATAAACCTTATTACTGATACACTTCCGGCTATCTCACTAGGTATGGAAGAAGCGGAAAATGACGTCATGATGAAGCCTCCGCGCAGTACGAAAGAAGGAATATTTTCAAACGGACTTGGTTTTAGTGTTATTTATCAGGGTGTTGCCATTGCAGCTTTGACTTTAATATCTTTCTTTATTGGCAACAAAGTTTCAAATGTTACAGGAATGACAATGGCGTTTATGACAATGACCACCTGTGAAGTTTTTCAAGCACTGAATCTAAGGTCAATGACAAAATCTATTTTCGCACTAAAAACCCGAAACAAATATTTGTTTGGCGCAATGATATTATCCTTTGTATTATCGTTATGTGTAATATATATACCGGGATTAAACACAATCTTCAAGCTTACCCCACTCTCAGGTATTGACTTATTTGCATCAATTGCTTTGGCTGTTGCAATTATCCCGATAGTGGAATTGGTAAAGTTAATAACCCGCTCAATTAAGAAATAGTTTTAAGGGACTGTTGCCAAATCATCTTAACCATTATAATAATGGTAGGTGCTGTTTGCAACGGTCCCTTGATCTTTATAATAAACGAAATGGAGTGATTTAAAATAAACTGGTTAAGAAAATTTATGACGGGAAGAAACGGTTCAGACAGACTTTCTGTTTTTTTGCTTATAATCGCGCTACTGTTGACATTAATGGCTAATTTGTTCAAACTAGTGTTTTTCAAGTATGCAGGTTTTATTGTATTGGTTATTTGTATTTATAGAGTACTCTCAAAAAATACAGTTAAGCGAAGAGCAGAAAACTATAAATTCATAATGCTTATGACTCGTTTACAATCATGGTTTAAAAAAGCACAGAACCGCATCAAGGATTCAAAAACCCACAGACACTTTTCCTGTCCCAATTGCAAAGCAACCTTACGACTTCCTAAAGGTAAAGGCAAAATAAAGATAACCTGTCCTAAATGCAGAAAAGAATTTGTAAAAAAGACCTAGTAAACTTTAGCATTACTAATTTGTAATCTTAGGCTATCATTACTTTAAACGGTCCGATCTAAGCATTGATATAACAACACCTATAATTATGGAGAATGCTACTACTAATCCAATTTTTAGAGCAGTGAGATTCATTAGATACATTTCACTGCCTTCAACTGCATTTTGACTCGAGCCTATAATAATACCCGTAATAATGATACTTACTGAAAGTAATATCACACTGAAGGATATTCTGTTTAAAGCTCTGTCAAAACGTTTTTGGACTCTATCAATATCTTTTATACGTAGCTGAACAGTTAAATCTCCATCCTCTGCTTTTTCCAATAGGTTCTGAATATAAAAAGGGAGCTCACCGATCAAATCCTTATACGCGTAGATATTTTTCTTAAAAGTTTTGCTTATATTTTTTATTGAATAGGACTGAATTACCAATTTTTTAGCGATAGGTTTTGCTACCTCTAGAGTATTAAGTTCAGGAGCCAGTTTTTCTAATAAGCTCTGAATGGTTGCAAGTGACTTGGCTAATAAAGTAAACTCACGAGGTAATCTTATTCCGTTTAAGAACGCAATATTAAATACCTCATAAAGCAGTTCCCCTATATTAATCCTGCTCCATGGCAAAGTAAGGTATTTGTCAATCATTATATCTATATCTTGCTCAAACTTTCTGATATTCTTCTTTTCAGACATTGCATCAAGCTCCATAATAGCTCTGGCCACCATTCTGGTATCTTTGTTGGCAACACCTACAAAGAACTTTGAAATAGTCTTTCTGCGCGATTCACTTACGCGTCCTACCATTCCCAAGTCCAAAAATACGATTGTACCATCCGGTAAAACTTTAATATTACCGGGATGAGGATCTGCATGAAAAAAACCATCTCTTAATATCTGATTGCATATTGATGCAGCAATCTTTTCAGCTGTTTCTCTTTTGTCGACACCTGCTTTTTCCAGTGCTCTATGGTCATCTATACCTATACCTTCAATGTACTCCATCGTTAAGACACGACGTGAAGTGTATGTCCACTTTACTTCAGGAACCTTAATGCCTTCATCTTTGGTGAAGTTTTCCCTGAAGGTATCCGCGTTTTCACCTTCTTTGGTAAAGTCCAATTCATTTTTAAGTGTGCGTTCAAAATCATTTACCATACTGCTGAAATCGTATATTTTACCAAACTTTGTGTGGTTGTCAACGAAATGAGCTAAATCTTTTAGAATATTTAAGTCGTGGCTTATAATTCTTTCTATTCCAGGCCTTTGGACCTTTACTGCAACCTTTTCTCCATTTTTCAATACTGCATAATGAACCTGTGAAATAGATGCAGAGGCAATCGGTACCTGTGAAAATTCCATATAGATATTTTCAAGTACATCTTCAAATTCACTTTCAATCAATGTTTTCACTTCGTTAAAGGAAAATGGCTGAACAGAATTCTGCAGCTTTTTCAGTTCCTCAACAATACCATGAGGAACAATATCTGCTCGTGTGCTCAATATCTGCCCGACTTTTACAAAAGTTGGGCCAAGCTCTTCCAAAGAAATCCTAAGCCTTTCGCCTATTGAGCGCTTAGAATTAACCGACTCTACTTCAGTACCACGTTTTCTCATTTTTAAGTATTCAAAAATGCCAAGCTGGTCAATTACAAGCCCAAAACCGTGTTTTGCAAAAACGGTTATAATCTCTTGATATCTTTTTATATTGACTCTCTTACTTATAACCATAAATAGCCTCCAAAATATTATCGGACGTTCAGGAATGCTTTATTATTTTACAATATTATCGGAACACCTATTCAGTTGGATAATTATTAATTTCATCAGTTATATTAGTGAACCATAACATTATATTTATTTTACTACAGATCTCCACTGGTTCAAAGAAAGTTTTTATTTTCGTCTTTATCGTATATAATTAGTACTATAAAATCTTCAAAGTTATATATTGACTCTCCTGCTAGGTCAAGGTTTACTATATCTATGGAGGCCTTCAAAAAGAATTTAAGGATGTGATAGTTTGTTTAAGATTGGTGAATTTGCACGACTTAACCGTGTCACGGTAAAAACTCTTCGCCACTATGAAAGATTAAAGTTGTTAACTCCATACAAAGTTGATAATTTTTCGGGATACCGTTATTATTCGGCTCAGCAAATTCATACTCTTAACCGTATACTTGCTTTGAAAGATCTGGGGTTCTCTTTAACAGAGATATCCGAGCTCACTAAAAACAACCTCTCATCCGAAGAAATGCTTGGTATCCTCAAGTCACGCAAAAGTCAGATACAGACAGCTATCAATCAGGAATTGGCTCGAATTGATAAGGTAAACAGTCTAATAAAACTATTTGAACAGGAGGGCAATGTTATGTATGATGTTTCCATAAAGTCAATAAGCAGTATGAAGGTCGCTTCAGTAAGAAAAATAATTAAAGATTATGGTGATCAGTCTCATCTATGGGGAGAACTCGGAAGCCATATAAGTAAATATAAAGTCAATATCCTGCCTGGCTGTTTTGTATCCTACCATAGCCACGAGAAAAGTGAAGGAATTGATGCAGAAGTCTTTGAAATCATTGATCACGACATACCGTCAACAGACAACATAAAGGTTCGAGACTTACCTCCAATTGATATGGCAGCTTGTGTAGTTCACAAAGGTCCATACGAAACTTTGAACCTTGCTTACAGTGCTATCATGAAATGGATTGAAGATAATAATTATAGTATAATCGCACCTGAACGTGAAGTTTATCTTCAGGGTGTTGACAGCACCGCAAATCCAGATGATTATATAACCGAAATACAATTTCCGATACAAAAAAGGTAATAGTTCTGGCTGTGGAGTAAAGTGCCGCAGCCTTCTTTATATCTCCATTCTTCTATATAAATATCAATGCCCTTTTTCCTATATATATTATAATATTCCTGCTTCAGAAGCTGACAAAGTAATAAGAATTGTTTGACTTTTTTCTAAACTTGCTATATATTATTCTAAAATTTGCTATTTTTATGGTCTTCTTAGTGTTTATTTATAGAATAGAGTTTTATAACATTATATTTACTATTTTAGGAGGCAAACGATGATGAAAACTAAGTTTTACAAATTTGTAGGAATTATATCTTTGGCAGCACTATTAACAACCTGTGCTGGCTGCAGTTCTACTGCTTCATCGACTGTAGATAATACTTCGAGCAAAGTTTACGCAAGGCCTGAAACAGTTTCAACTTTTGAAGACGCCAAGAAATTATTAGTTGAAGGTAATCAAAGGTATATTTCCGGAAACGTATTAAACGATGATTTGAGCAGTAAAAAACGTGAAGAGTTGGTAACCGAAGGACAGCATCCATTTGCTACTATAGTCAGCTGTTCTGATTCCCGTGTCCCGCCGGAAATAATATTTGATCAGGCACTTGGGGATATTTTCGTTGTAAGGAATGCAGGAAATGTTATAGACCCTGTAACCCTTGGAAGTATCGAATATGGTGCTGAACACTTAAAAACGCCGGTTATAGTTGTTTTAGGCCACGAAAGCTGTGGTGCAGTAAAAGCCACAGTAGATGGAGGTGGAGAAGCTCCCGGCAATATTGGAAACATTGTTGACAAGATCAATATCTCACTTGAAAAGGTTAAATCTTCAGGTGTAGGTAAGGATAAATTTTATGAAGAATGTGAAAATGAAAATATTAAAAATTCTTTAAATGAAATTAAAAAAAGCTCTATTATCAAGGAGTTGGAAGAAGAAAAGAAAGTTGTAGTAGTTGGAGCAAAATATGATATCAACACAGGAGAAGTAACATTCAGCCCTGCTGAATAAGTAGCACAAGCTTTAGGACTCTATTCTAAAATCAAACCACCCAGGGTAAAGGCACCTCCAAATATTAGACGCAAAGCCAATATTCGGAGGTGCATTTAAGTTTTAAATATCCTGCTATTATTTTTTCCCTTCTTTGCTAGAGTCAAGATACCTTTTTAATGCAGCGTTACTTTCTATGTATTCCTCAATGGATTGTTCCTCTTTTTTAACATGTTTATAATCAGTGTTAATAAATATACTATTGCTCATATTTGATTGTTGTTCTTTTATTCCGAAAAATTGATTTCTCACTGGTTCACTTAACATTGTTTTTATTCCAATAATACCCATTATTATAAATAAAGATGGTATAAAAATCGCAAACATTATTATTGATGACACCCAAGCCCAATACTTTGTCTTTTTAAGTCCCAAAATTGTAATTTCACACCAAAACACCATGGGTAGAATAAAAACGGAATATAAAATAAATATTAGCAAATCTTCTTTGAGAAAAAATCCAAAAACGACTAATAAAACAGCTATTAAAAAATAAATAATTGAAGCAATTCTAATACAGATTATAGCGGGTTTTATCAAATTAATCATCCTCCTTAACAAAAATTGTATCATACTTTTAATCTTTTATGCTAGAAATACATTAAATTAACTTCTTCATAATCACCCCATTTGTCAGTGCCTCTATCTTTTGGAATTAGTTGACAAGATACAATATGTGTAATAAATTAACTATAACAATAAATTTGGAGGTTGCTTATGAAATTGCATGAATTATTTGATGCAGACCATATCCCTTCTTTTGAAGATATAAGAGCTTATATTGGGTATGCAAAACCTATTTGGGATGAACTGCTTTCATATATTGAGCAAACATATAAGGCTAAACCTCAATTGGACTACAGCAAATGCTCCGCGCAACCGGGTTGGAATTTGAAGTACAAGAAAAACAGCAAGTCTCTATGTACACTATATCCGATGCCAAATTACTTTATCGCTTTGGTTGTAGTAGGAGCAAAGGAAGAGAATGAAGTGGAGTTAGCAATAGAGGCAGGAATGTTTTCAGCCTATGTAAAGGAACTCTATCAAAACACAGCTTTTTCGGCCATGGGAAGATGGCTGATGATAGAGGTCAAACATAAAGAGACTTTAAATGATATAAAGGGTTTAATAGAAATCAGAGTGAAGTCAAAATAAATCATAATGCTTAGGAATCCTGAAAATATAACTTCGGCCATATTTTTACTTCCTGCCTTGTTCGTAATTCATATCTGATACACCCCCTTTTATTGGCATAAAAATTGTAACGGGTTTATCGGATTTTTTGTATCCTTTTACCATTACTTTGCCAAGTTACTTTTACAGAATTATGAACACAAAAAAATTTTTTTAGCTGCAACCATTTGTTAAGCTACCGCATCTATATATGAGGAGGCTAAGATGAGCATTTTGAATAGCGGAATAGATGCAAAAATTGAATATATTAATTCAAAGAGCATTGAGGATACATATCTCAGTACAAATGACATGATAAATCTGGAAGCTCTGATGAATACCTACTCTACCATGCTGCTTCGTATGGCCAGCATCATGCTTAAGGACCTTAAACTTGCAGAAGATGCAGTACAAGAAACGTTTATCAATTTTTATACCAGCTATGACAATTACAGAGGTGAGGCCGGAATCAAAACATATCTGTGTAAGATACTGATAAACGAATGTCGACAAAAGCAAAGAAAAGCATGGTTCAGGCGTAATATCCTTACTGCTGAACCGGACAGATCCTCCAATAGCAATCCTGATGCCATTGAGTCCGCACCTGTTCGTCTCAGCCTGTCCGGAGCACTAAAAAAGCTGGACACAGGTACCAGGGAGGCCCTTCTTCTTTATTATTACAATGATTTGCCAATAACAGAAATATCAAAGATACTGTGCAAACCTGAGGGTACAATCAAAAGCAAATTAAAAAGAGGCCGGGACAGGTTGAAAAGTATACTACAGGAGGATTTTTGCAATGAGTAATATTCCTTTCAGGCATAAATTGGATTCGGAACTTAACGAAATTGAATTTGGAGAAAAACTTAAAAAGAATGTGCTGGATGAAGTTTCTAACCGCCAGCTATTCTCTGCCGAAGTTCTCAAAAATGACGCTAAAAAAAGTGTGCCTTCTGGAAAAAGTACAAAATATTCTTCTTTAATGAATCGCATACACTTGATTTTGAACACAGAATTAAGAATTCCTGTAAAACCTTTATTTGCTGTATTGTTTATCGTTTTATCAGGTTTGATATACATTAGCTTTGATGCCACAGGAATTTCAAATGAAGACATCCAAAAGAGCCAGATAGAAGTTTCAGGGAACCAAAACGGAGGAGCATTATATGACATATATAAAAATTAAAGTTAAATATCTAATTATCATTTTATTATCTGTGTTTGCCATATTTACTTCAGTAACCCTCCTCCATGGTCAGGTCTCATATATATTGGGTAGAATATGTGAAATTACTGGAAATGTAGACAAAGCTTACGTATATTATGACAGAGCATCAGAAGCCAACTCATTTTCCCACTCTGCCATCAAGTCAGCCCAAAGAAAGCTTGAGCTGCTGATTGGTGAGAAGAAATTCACATATTTCAACAAGCTCATACTGGAAGACAACAATATTACATCTGGCAGCGTGTACATATGGGCCGATAGCGCAGACAAGGTTAACATGCAATATAAACGTATTGCAAGCGTTGCAGATAAAGATGCAACTTTAGCTGAATATACCATATATGTTGCATTGATCAACTATATGGCAGGTTATGGAGATAATGCCATTAACCTATTGGATAGTCTCAGTTATGTCGATGGAACAAATCTTGGGGCCATAGCCGAACTTCACAAGGCTGCAATGTATATGGGACTGGGTAACGTTGATAAAGGCTTTGAGGTATTAAAGAAAAGTTTAAATACAAAGGACAGGTATACAGTTATTAAACAGGAACTTTATGCATATTACAGCTTTGTGAAAGGAAACTATGAGGAGTTTAAAAAAGCAGATTTTGATTCCTCTGAATGGTATGCCCAAACAAAACAACTGGATAATGCGATTCTAAGTCCATTTCTCGAGTTAGATAACTCGTTTAACACCTACTCGAATTTAATTGATATAAATGCTAAATTAAAACCCAACAATAATTCCTTCAGCGGTAAAGTATCAATTGATGGCAAAGCAGCTCCATATGTACTTGTATACCTTAAAGATGTTACATTCCGAGGACATAGCAGCTCCATACTAGGCAATCATATCGGTGTAAAATGTGCCTCCTTGACAGATGCAGATGGCAATTTCCGCATAGATAATGTACCGGATGGAGTTTTGGGAATAAGTGTGTACGTGGACTGGCAACGTGTTCATGGCAAGGCATTGCTGCTAAAAAACTATTATTCCATGCAATTTACCGGCAATACAAGTATTTCAGAAGAAATCCGTTTTCTTGATACCGATAATCTGGTCCAGTTGCAGGATGAAGGCAACGGAAAGCTCCGATTCCATGTAAAAATTCCGCAAGGTGCAGAGTCCTATTGCATTCAGATGAGTGAACTGCAAGAATTGGATAACACGCGAACTATCAAGAATAATAGTTTTTACTCCGAGAAAATCTATACTGAGGAATATATACTGAACATCCCTGAACAACGATACCTTGCTATGAACACAGGAGCATCCATCAGTAGTGGAATGAGTAGTGGAATCGATCCATATGAAATGTTTGAGCCATTTTACCACACTGGAGATTATGTATATAATGCAAGCTTTTACGACAAAAACGGAAATACTCTCTTTGACAGCGACGGGCTTTATCCAAACAAACATAAAAATACTGTACATGTATCCGCTAATTCTTTCAGCAAAGCTGACCAAATGCTTTTAAACTATAAGTTCGAAGAGGCAATCAAACTCTATGAGAAAAGTGTATCTTCCAATCAGGATCTCCATTCTTTGAAGGTGTTAGCAAAACTCTACTTTAATGGTTGGGAATATGATAATGTAAAATATGAGATGAAAAATGCAGATTACAAAAAAGCAATGCCTTATTTTGAGATGCTTCAAAAGAAAATTAAAGGTGCTTATGATATTAATTCTACATTGGCACATTTATACATTGATGAATCAAGATACACCGATGCATTAGCATTGTTTGAAACTCTCAACAGTCCATACAAATTTCGGGATATTGGTGACATTTATGGATACATGGGCAATTTCAAAAAAGCTGAAGAATCATACAGACAGTTCTATAATAGCTCTAGTAATGGGGGAGATAATTTACTCATGCTGTATATTCTCAAAAACAAAACAGAACTTATGACCGAAACAGCTGCTTCCTATATTGACAATGGGTCATTTTACGCCGACTATAAGCCACTCGTCAAAAAATATCTGCAAATAGACACAACCGATTACACTGAATTCTTCAGATCTATTAACGAAAACAAACCCGCTGAAGCAGAATTGTTATTAGAAGGGAAAAATGATGACCTGGCCCTTATGTACAAATCATTACTGCTGCTTCAAAAGCACATACCTGGCTATACTGAAAAGGAAGCCCAGTACAGAGTCTTTTACGATAAAGTAAAGGATCCTGTTATAAAACAACTTCTTCAGTATTTCGGCAAATCCGGTATAAATAGTGCGTTTGGCGATCAGTAGCACTTATTCCTCATCTTATTTAAAACAAACAAGAGCAGGTTCAATTATATTCATTTATTCGTAATTACATAAACTCTTCATTTAAAGAATATTAATGTAAATACATTTATTGTGCAAAATCATTTGTCATTTCGTTTAAGTCTATTTCGTCTTTATTACAAATCCTGCTAAACGGAATAATTTTGCTTTCAATTAACTTTTTACGCAGCTCGTTGGCATACTATGGTGCCACAAGGTAAAGGTGTTTTACCTCCTGTTATACATAAAAAGTTTAATATTCGAAATGACAAGCAAATTAACGATATGATATTATAAGTAATAAATAGAATGGCGGTGACGTATAAATGAAAAATACCAGACTTATATTATTAATTATTCTTCTTGGGCTTGTTTTACAAGGCTGTATGATTCCAAACATCACAAAAAAGTACGATAGCAAAAAACAAACAGATCAAATAAACGAGCTTATTAAGAAAGAAAAGTATGATGATGCATTTGAAAAAATCACAGTACTTGTTAATAAGGGGAAATATGATGTTGAAGCGATGAATAACATCGCTTATGATCTTATTGATAAGAATAAAGAGGAAGAAGGTTTGTATATTCTGCAAGATGTAGTAAGAATAAATCCAAAATATGATACAGCATTAAATAATTTGTGTTGGGGCTATCATAGAATTGGAAAGTATAAGATTTCAAAGTATTTTGGCGATAAAGCACTGCAATTATTACCAAATGCAGATTACGAATATATTAACGTAGGCGATGCTCTTCGGGGGCTAAAAAAATATGATGAGGCAATTACATGTTATGATAAAGCTTTAGAAAAGAATGTTTCAAGCGAAAATGCATATTGGGCGTATTATGGTAAAGCTTATGCTTTTTACGACAAAAAAGAATACACAAAAGCAATTGAAAACTTTAAGAAATATGCAGAATTGAAACCGGATGGAGAAGAGAGTATAAGATATTACATTATTGATGCTTATAAAAAATTAAAACAATATGATACTGCAATTCAGGAAAATAAAAAATATTATAGTTTAGATGCTAGTGATACACAACCTCTTTATTCTATAGCAGACATTCTTATCGAGAGTAAAAAGGACTATGATGGAGCATTAAAGTATTACGAAAAAATTATTCAGATTGATGCCAAAGATGCTTTGGCCTATTTGGAAAAGGCAAAATGTTTAGCTGCTCAAAACAAACAAGATACTGCAATGGAAAACATAAAAAAAGCTATTGAATTAGATCCTGAATGTCTGTATGAATTAGAGTATTATGAAGAATTTAATAAGTTAATGGAAAGAAACGATTTTAAGTTATTATATAAATAAACAATCTACTTCGTTTTTCCTATTAATGTGGAAAGCGTTGCTGTACTAAGAAGAGAGAATTGATAACGCATTTGATACTTAGTTAAGGTGAGTATATATGAAAAAACTGATAATAATAAATGGATAAATGGAACTATGGGTGTTGGATGATGAATCCATGGGATTTCAGCGATGAAAATAAAAGTATGGTTATAGATAATATCTGTTACACTGCCATTATTTCCCTTAATTATTTCCTGTACTACTTCTTTTGGTAACGCTCCCATAAAAAATCTCCTCTCTGGTTTATATTGTCAATTACTACCAAAAAGGAGTATTTCCTATCATTCATACACAACTTTTTCTACAATCTCGCTAAAATATCACTTTTAGCTTTTTTCCTTTTGACTAATGTGATTATAAAAATAGCAAACGAAGCTCCAAAACTTATAAAAAGTGTACCTAAGCTTACTACAATGGTACGTACTAACGTCATACCAAATCCTTTGCCAATTGCCAGAACAGCCTCTTCGCCTTCCCCTTCTTCATACCAAGCTTTCAATTCATATTTCCCTGGTTCATTAATGGCAAATTCAAATATACGTTTACCTTCCCGGCCATTAACTGAATAATTGGAATTTACTGAAGAGTTGTCAAGCTTTATTAATTCCTCTGTTTCAGCATTTCTTAAGGAACACATCAAGCCACTTATATTATTTGTCTCAAATACTTTTCCATCAATAACACTTCTATACTCAAAATATATGCTGTACTTACCAGTTTCTTTTAATTCAATTATCTTTGTTCCCGGTACAATAACCTGATTGTTTATTTTATCTACACTTGAAAAAATACCTGATATCAAGATAATCACAAACAAAATAATTCCTATAACTAAAATTACTCCTGACACAACATAAAATATTTTGCTTGGTTTAATAACTTCTGTTTCCACAAAGATTCCCCCATTTTTTTATTTCTAATTCTGCCTTTTAAACTCGTGGTCATAAAATGGTTTTAGATACTCTAATTTTTCTATTCATTAATAAGGAAATTATAAAAAGGTGTTTTATTCTCTTTTGGAGGCAATGTTTCAGGGCAATATGTTTCTATGACTTTTTCTATTTTCTCTCCAATTGGCACCTTAAATAACCTTGAATAAATTTCTGTTCCAGTTTTTATTTCATTGTCAAATAACTCCTGACAATTTAATGAATTAACAAATCTGCATTTAACTAATTGATCATAGGGATTTTTGTATTCCATTTCATCTTTTACTGCCTCTTCATCAGCTTTCTTATACGCATGATCAGAAGACTGAGCCCTTATAACAACAATTCGTTCTTCATACAGCTTGAATTCATTACTAAAATGGTTATCTATTTTTTCTTTGTTTGCTTCACCTGTTATGGTACTTTCATACAGCAGTTTAACAGCATACCATGACCAACTTGATCTTCTTTTCTTACTTTTCATATATTCTATGTACTCCTATTATTATATTTCATTCGTTTTTATATAAATATGCACTAACTTATTAAACTTAGTGTTTCATTCTAGCCATTTATCCGCAGCATAACCTCTAGTGCCATACCATCGTGGATTTTTCAACTGTCTTATAAGAAAAAGCCATATACGTTATTTACTATTCAAAATACCCTTCAATTTCTGTAAATCGTTTTCTCTCCCCTCAAAAATCCTTTTAGGAATCACATGGATAAATTGTGGAGATACATACAATAAGAAATGAGCTTTAGTCTCTTTAATTTTCACCAGATCCACCCATTTAACACGTGATCTGCCCGAAGGATGATCAATTTGATAAAAGTCTTTATACACTTTAAGCTCTGAAAGCTTTTTTATTGAGGGGTCAGTATTAAATGATCTATGTGAATTAATAATAAGCATTACTGGAATAAAGGCAATGAAAACCAGCCCGGATAATATAGAAATGAGATCTGGATAAGTAATTTTTCTAAAACGCATTACACAATTACAAGTTACAAACGCGCCCAACAATGACACAATAATACCGAGTGGTCTTGTATAAAACACCATAAAATTAATATACAACAAATCACTTTTTTCAAGCGAATACTCCAATACAAGTTCAGGACTCTCGCTACAATCATCCTCAATCAACTCAGTTGCGGTTGCATTCACCTTCCCATTTTCCGTCTCTTCAAAATCAGGACAAGACTTTGTCAGTTTATACTTCTTAAGCTTCAACTTACTTTTTTGAACACTACTTTGCAAAATGTTCCGGAGTTCCTCCAACTGCTCCTGAGAAGCAAGACATCTTTTTGGGATTATATAGTATTTTGCAAAAGATAAATAAATCAGAATACAGGGCCTCATTTCCTGAACTTTATAGATCTCATTCCAAGAATGGAAAGCTACCCCATCTATAGCTGACACAGTGAATTCTTCTTTTGAAAATTCAACAGATGATAAACTTTGCCAGGCTTTACCTTTTTTAAAATTATTTCTTAGGATCAGGTAGCTCGTAAAAAATGGCATCATTACAATAACTAAAATAATAAGCAGATATAAAATGGAAAACATCGCAAACACAACCATAAACCCCGGATCGGGGCTAAAAATAAAAAAAGCAAGCATGCAAACAGCACCTGCAAAAATCATCAGGGCCATAAGAGCTAAAAAGATCTTTCTAAACACACTTCCATATACTTTTGTAAAGCAAAAATCTCTAATATCTTTCAATGTATATTTTATATTTACTTTTACATTTCCACTCATTTCCGAATCCACAAATTCACTTCCCCTCATTGTCTTTTACTTTATATTATAACTTTAAAAGCATTACAAGTAAATTGCGTATTACACTCATCTCTTTGAAGCTCCGCATACAGGACAATCTTTCAGTGAAAGAGGCACTTCCAGTCCGCAGCTGTCCAGCAACTCTGAGTTTTGCAGAATCTCACCCACTGTTCCATCTGCTGCAATCTCACCTTCATTAACTACAATAACTCTCTTACATGTTTCAAACACCATATCCAGATCATGACTGGTAATTATCTTCGTATGCTCAAAGCTTTTCAGCAGGTTTATAACTCTGCGCCTTGATTTTGGATCAAGGGCTGCCGTTGGTTCGTCCATTATCAATACATCCGGCTGCATGGATAGAACGGCTGCAATTGCTGCTGAGCGTTTTTCTCCACCAGACAATTTAAAAGATGCCCTATCTTTCAAGTGAGCTATACCTACCAATTCCAAGGCCTCATTTACCCGGTTTTCAACTTCCTTTTCATCAAGCTTGTAATTCCGTGGTCCGAAGGCTACATCATCATACACAGTTGTCATAAACAACTGGTCATCCGGATTTTGAAAAACCATTCCCAATCTCTGGCGTATCATGGGTATTGTCTTCTTTGTCACGTGAACATCCCCAACTAAAACCTCTCCTGCCTTTGGAAACAGGACACCCATTATCAGCATAAGAAGAGTAGATTTTCCTGCACCATTAGCACCGATAATCCCCACCGATTCTCCATGGCGAATCGTAAACGATATATCCTTCACTGCAACCTGTCCATCGGGATATGCAAAATTTAAGTTTCTTACTTCAAGTTTATGATGACTCATCTATTAAATCACTCCTGTAAACAATACACCTATAAGCTTAGGGATATCATAAATTCTTGCCATAACAAAAAACAAACTCCAGCCTATCAAATAAGCAAAATCGTTAACTCCTGCTTTTTCTGTAATCCCTGTATTATACTCACCTGTAAATCCTCTCAGAATCATAGCTTCATAAATCCGCTGCGCTCTATCAAAAGTCCTTAGAATCAATTGTCCAAGGAAAGGTCCCAAATCACCCAGTTTAATACCTTTTTGTCCAGGTGCTCTCAGCGAGTACGCCCTTACCATCCTCGAAACCTCTTCAATAAATACATAGACGTACCTGTAAGTCAATAAAAGCTGCAATACAAAAAGTTTGGGTATTTTGAGCATGCGCAACGCTGCAGCCAGCTTATCCATCCCTGTGGTTGCAATCAGTAAAATACCAACGGTCACTGTTAGTCCGCTTTTTATAAAGATAGACATGAAAGTAACCCAACCCCTTGAAAAAGCAAACCCGCAAAAAACAACTAAATGACTATCGAACAAAGGGTTTAATATCCCAATTCCGATTATTAAAGGTTCAACAATCAATATCCTTTTTATGATTGGAACAACAGGTAATTCTGCAAGTGCAAAGATAATTACCGGATAGAACATAAAAGGCAAGAGCCTTCCAACTTCATATTTTCCAAATGAGACAACCACAGTCAAATAAACAACTGTGGTCAATAGTTTTATGAGTGGATGAATCCTATGTATAGAGCTTTCTTTCCGAGCCAAATCATCTAGAAGCCTCATATTGTATAATGAGCTTGTTATACCGGACATATTATAAACCAAATCCTATTCAATATTATAATGCTCCACCTCGAGCGAATTTGAGCCTCAAAAATAAAACAGCCCATAAAAGGATAGTTTAGCACTTAGCCCTTCATGGGTCACATTATTCTTAGTTGGAAAAACTGCTTTGAAACCTTCATGGCCTCACTTCAAAATCAATATAACATATCTTTCTATTCTTTGTCAAACAGCTTTTGAACCCAATACAATATCCAGAATTTCATGCGGTTTCCTAGCCAAAAAATTCGGCTTTTCCTCCGCCAGTATTTGTTCCGAGTCATAACCCCATGCTACAGCAATTACTTTAACATTGGCTTTCTTGCATGAAACTATATCCCTTACTTCGTCTCCTATATACCATATGTCATCCGCGGATAAATCATGCTTTTTTATATAACGATTTATAGCATGATGCTTTCCGAACAAATTATTTGATGAATAAATATGATCAAATAAATCAATATTTCTTGACTTAACAAACTCACTAATAACACCCTCATCATTAGATGAAAGAATATCCAGCCTGAAGCCTTTATTCTTCAAGTTATGTAATAAATCCAATACCCCATCTTTCAGAACTAATGAGCTTACATGATTTCTATAGATTTTCTTCGCCTCAACATACATTTTAGGAATTTTATAAACCGGAATTCCAATCATTTTGCATTTCTCTATAAGTGAATAACTCCTTAGACGCTCAACATCTTCAACACCAATCTTTTTAAGACTTTTTCCATCCGCCAATTCATTATACAAAGTAATGACTAATTGTTCAGAATGTACAATTGTTCCATCAAAATCAAATAATATATTTTTGCTCACTGCCTTAACCTCCGTTAATTGGACAAATGTGTAATACTAAAGGATCTCTAGAAACGAATTCTGTTACTGGGCACCAGTAATTGAGCTCTCTTAACAATTCCAATTTCAGTTTTCCAAGCCCATCAACGTTTTCCCAAGCTCATCAATTGTTTCTACAATCATAGAAGTCCCAGCCTTTTCAAGTTCTTCAAAGCTTCCATAACCATATAACACACCAATTGATTCTATGCCTGTTTCCTTTGCACCGATAATATCTTCCTTGCGGTCTCCAATCATTACTACGCTGCTTAATTCGGTTATACCAGCCTTACCTAATGCATAACGAATAACTTCACTTTTCCTCAGGCGAGTTCCATCCAATTCGCTTCCTACAACTACATCAAAGTAATCTGCAATCTTAAAATGCTCCAGAATCCTTACTGCAAACACTTCTGCTTTTGAAGTCGCAAGTATTATTTTTCTTTCGCTTTCCTTAAGACGTTTAAGCAGTAATTCAATACCATTATATAGTTTGTTTTCAAAAATTCCAATATCTTTGAAATATTCCCTGAATTTTTCGACTGCCTCTATAGCCGTAAGTTCATCAAATCCAAATCCATTCTTAAAAGTATCTATCAACGGTGGTCCAAGGTACGTATATAAATGACTTCTATCATAATCACTTATCCCATAAGCCTTCAAAGCATATTCTATGGAATTTACTATTCCCTCCCCGGAATCTGTTATTGTTCCGTCAAGATCGAAAAGAATTGTCTTTTTGCTTGTAAAATTCATATAAGGTTTCCCCCCGTACTTTTCATATCGTTCGAAAAATAATTTCCAGCTGCCTATACCTTCCACATTAATAAAGCTTACCACTTCCTTCTTTCATAGTCAAAGCTAAAACTCGTTTTGAAGTAATCGGAGATACTTATGCCCCTTCTTGTGCCTCTTTCACTTTGTTCAAAAGAGGTGAAATAAAAATATAATTATTGCGATCTTAGAAGAAAATTTTACCAAATAAAATGTTTTAAATCAAGGCATAATCAGCCGTTACCTTGTTACATTGTTAAGCCATTTTTTCTGTTTATATCTCATAAATGAAAGAGGGATTTTTATTATCTCATCACTCATCAAAATGATGTATACCGCTGGAACACTCCATTTGAAAACAAATGCAGCTAATGCACCAAAAAGTATAGAGCCACCCCACATAGTTGTAACATCGAGCACTAAACCAAACTTGGTATCACCGCCACCACGAAATACTCCAACAATAAGGACCGTATTGAAGGCCTGTGCAATAACAAAATAGGACATTACAAACATCATCACAGACAAATTCCCCCGGGTTATATCACTTATACTGAGAACCGACATTAACATCGGCCTTATTGCAAGAATAACTAATGCTCCGAATGAACCTGCTGCTATACTGAGCTTTATAAATCGCTTGGCATATACTTTAGCTGCCTCGATGTTGTTTTCCCCAATTGTCTTTCCAATTGTAATTGCAGTTGCGTTGGCGATACCGAATGCTATAACCGTTGCGAGCTGCCTGGTAATCTGTGCAACTGAATTTGCTGAAACAACTGAGCTGCCTAAATGACCTATGACAACTGAGTTCATAGCAACACCAGCTCCCCACATAAGCTCGTTGATAGTAACTGGTATCGAGTAGATCATAAAATCCTTGAATAAGAGCTTGTCCTTGATAAACAATTTTGTAGGGTTAAAGTGCACCGTTTTGTTGAACTTTTTTGCATAAACTATAACACATATCAGTTCAACACATCTCGAGGTAAGAGTAGCAATGGCCGCACCTTGTATTCCCATTTGGGGAATACCGAATAACCCGAAAATCAAAATCGAAGCGACAATTAAATTTATGATTAATGAAATTAAATATATAACTGTCGAAACTACTACTTTCTCCATACTTCTCATTACGTTCAAATAAATCATTGTAATTGAGGTCAATAAGTACGAAAAGGCAATTATACGCAGGTATTTTACACCCTCAGCAATTACGGGCTCTTCTGAAGTAAAAATTCTCATAGTCTGCGAGGGAAATAATAATGCAACAGCAGTAAAAAATATTGCCACAAGTATTGAGAATCTCATACAAATTCCAAGAATCTTTTCTATGCTTTTTGTGTCACCTTTGCCCCAATATTGGGCTGTCAGAACAGCAGCTCCAGAAGTTAACCCGAAGAAAATAAGATTCATGATGAATTGGACCTGACTTGCAAGGGATGCCCCGGAAAGTACAGTTTCACCAACTTTACCAAGCATAAGTACATCAATTGAGTTTATTCCTACGTTGATTAGGTTCTGAAGTGCCATTGGCATTACAAGAGCAAATGCCATTTTATAGAAAGATTTACTATCTAAAATTTTTGATTCCATTAATAACTCCATGTGTCATAAGTTTTTCTTATTAAGTATAGCATGTCCTTATGTAATACTATAATAAAAATATATTACGATATTAGAGAGGCCGAATAAATATCCCCCTATATAAAAAGTCCGCGAAATCACAAACAATATGACTTCGCGGGATTAATACTGTATATATATTTGAAGGATTTATTTCATAGTTACAAAACCTGAATTACACCAATTCCATCTTCCACTCCAGATCCATCAATCGGATTCTTTGGCGAATGAATATTATAAAAATATCCGTTCTTTCCATATCGCCCTTCTGCACCTGCTTTGAGACGTTCCTCATCCATGGCCATATGTTTCACCCTTCCGCATATCAAAGCCCACTGGCTGTTTTCAAAAAGCTCCTTTTCCCATTCTAAACCGCATTCAATAGACAGGAAGCATTCCTTGATTCTTGGAGCTGATATTTCTGCAGCAGTTTCAACTGTAAAACCGGATTTGGTAATCTCATCATCATCTTCACTATTATTTTTAACTGTTTCCCGGCACTTTTCAATAAGTGTGTTGTCAGGAAAACCTATGCAAAATTCCCCTGTCCTTAATATATTTGTATAGGTATGTTGACTTTTAAGAATCGAAATAATGCAGAAAAAATTATCTCCCTCTCCCGTAAATGTAGACCACGCATGAAGGCACGCGTTGGGCCTGTTATTTTCCTTTAATGTTGAGATTAGGAAAATAGGCTGTGGTATTGCTGTAACAAATTCCATCCAGGAAAAAACGCTGTAATTCCCTGGCCACTGTTCTACTAATACATCTGGCTTATTAACACCCATTTCAAGCTTCATACAAAACCTCCATAGCTATAAAATTATATTTCTAAAGTAACAGCTCAAACTCTTAATTTATCAAGTCTTTCCTTTGCATTAGGGGCATACTGCAGCATTTCTTCTAGTTTATCACATCCATATGAAGCACAGCCTGCGCATGTATCAAGCGATTTGCCTGATGAACAAGCTCTTATATCGCATGTTTTGCAATACCCAAAAACCAAATCCGACTTACACCCAAGGCAATTTACGTCTTCAGCCTTAATGTCCGGATTAAACATCTTTCTCCACTCTTTAGCAGTCATTTCCCTTAATTCATTATCATTATGTACAGTAGCTTTATATGCAGGACACTCATTACATAATAAACCGCAATACGCTATTATATCGCTCATAAGACCCCTCCTACTTAATAGAATAGATAGAATTATTGTCGAACATCTGTTCGATAATAATTCTATCACTAATCCTTTCCAATTTCAATACTATCTTCAAAAATTTTAGCAGCATATCTAAATAAATTCAAAGACAATTCCGAAAAATACTTTGTAGTTTTATTTTAAAGCAATTTGAATACATTCTAAAATATATAATAAATAAATCTCAAATTTGCGATAAAAATTTCGTATATTAGTGTATTATTTCAATAGTGGCTTTAGTTTTATAAATGCCCATTAAATAATTTGGAAGTTCAAAGTATTGCATACAGTAATGATAATGGCCGCAGTTGGATAAAGTATAAAAATAACCCTGTGATTAAGAATCCAGGAATAAAAGATTTCAGGGATCCAAAAGTTTTCTTTAACCAATCCTCTAATAAGTGGATCGCTCTGGTAGCATGCGGAAATAGCATCAGATTTTACTCTTCTTACAATTTGATTTTACTGTCTATTATTTCTAATGCCTGTAAATATTATACAGGGCCTTATGGAGTAAACCATAAGGCCCTGGCATAAATCAGTTCGATATTTTGCTAGCGCAAAAATCGTTGCACCTTCAAAAATATAAAATGTTTGAATCAAGATAAAAATTTTTATTCTCTTGCTTTAAGGCTTTCTGCCATATTTATATTAAGGGCCTTATTTCTGGTAAAAAACAGTGTAATATAATAAACCGCCAGAATAAACACTAAGGAAATCAATGCCTGCCACCACGCAAGACTTGTGGTAAAATCATAAAACATTGTTTTAGTCAGGAGATCAAGAAAAACCTGTATAAGCCAAATTGTAACAGGTACAGCCAGAAAAAAGCCTGCCCAAACAAGTATAGATGTTGAATTAATCAGCAGCCTCGAAATTTCCCTGTTGCGATATCCCATTACCTTTAGCATCGATATATTTTTTCGGTTCTCCTCAATTAGCATTACTGTAACAATATACACTATAATAATTCCAATTATCGCAGCAAAGGCGGCAAGAAGGTATAATAATGAACTAAAGGAACTGATGGATGCTTCAAGTCCTGCTTTACTGTCCTCAACCGTCAACAGTTTCTCAACAATGTTGTCATCAACGTCCAACAGTTTATCCGAGTAAAGTCCAACATAAGCGGTTTCTGGCAAATCCAGCATTTTATTAAGTTTCTTCATCGGCATATAAACATACTCGCTGAATTTAATGTTGCATATTTCATCGATAGTTAAAACATAGCTTTTCATATTTGAAACATTCTTGACTGTAATTGTATCTCCCTTTTCGAGTTTAAGCCGTTTTGCAACACTCGAAGTAATTACGGTTTTGTCTGCTGGAATAATCTCGCCATCCTTATTGCGAAGCTTCACAAACTTTGGATTTTCAGGCACACCGTTTATTTCAAGGCCTATAGTTTCACCCTTTGACGTATATTCAAAGCTGGAAATCATAAAGGGCTCACCATCTGTTAAATTTTCTGTTTGAAGCTTATTGAATACATATTGGTAATCATAGCCAAACACAGCATTGAAGTTGTTTTCTACAACAAAATTTACACAACTGTAAAACAGAAATCCTGTCATCAAAAACATTGAAGCAGCCGTTATTCCCGCGAGCATTAAAAAGCTTCTCGGAATGTTTGAAAATATTTCTTTTAACTTAAAACGCAGTTTGAACGGACCCTTTTTGTGAGGAACAGCCTTTAAAAATATATTCCTTTTTTCTTTACCGCCATTGGCTTTGAGCAGTGCTACAATATTGATTTTCAATGCTTTTTTGACAACCATTAGTGCCGACATTGCATTAAGAATCACAGGCAAAAGTATTACCAGTATAATATCATACCCTCGAATAGAAAACTGAGTCTTCGGGACATTGTATTCCACAGTTATTAAATTCTGAAACGGCTCAATCAGCAGTAAACCTGCTCCTAAACCAATTATTGAACCAAACAGTGAAATCATCACCGGCAGATAAAGATAGTGTTTTATTATTTCACGCTTCCGGTATCCCATTGCTGGTAGGTCCTGTAGGCATAAAAAAACACACCATCAGGACATACTACTGTCCCGTAGATGTGTGTATCACTCACCCACTGCCGCTATTTGAAGCAGCCCGGCACCATGAATTCGCATTCATCGCCTGATCAGATTGTACTGTAGATTAAATGCAGTGCAAAGAGATTAAAGGTAGTTTATCATATTAGCCAGCATCTGTCAATATATACCTACACACCTTAAAAAGGCAGTTCCTTGAGTTTTCCATTAATCTATGATATATTTATGAAAATCAATCTAACAAAACCAAAAGGGCATTTGACTCCTTTTGGTTTTGCCTCTTTTACTTAGTTCGAAAAAAGCAAAATAAGAACTTGGGCGGGAAAAAAAACATGTATAAGATCTTAATTATTGAAGATGATGCAGTAATTGCAAAGGCAATTAAGAATACTATTGAAACATGGAATTATGATGCTAAATGTGTTACGGATTTTCGCAATGTGATGACTGAGTTCGTTTCATACAATCCGGAGCTTGTTTTGCTCGATATATCCCTGCCATTTTATAATGGCTATCACTGGTGCAGTGAAATACGAAAGCTGTCAAAGGTACCCATCATATTTATATCCTCAGCCTCCGACAACATGAATATTGTTATGGCTGTAAACATGGGTGGGGACGACTTCATCTCCAAACCGTTTGATTTGAGCGTGCTGACTGCAAAGGTTCAGGCAATGCTTCGCCGTACCTATGATTTCGCTGGTCAAACAAATCTGCTTGAACACAAAGGTGTAATTCTAAACACTAGCGATACAACACTTTCTTATAATGACAAAAAAATTGATCTTACTAAAAATGAATATAAGATTCTTCAAGTCCTCATTGAAAACAAAGACAAAGTTGTATCCCGAGATACCATTATGACAAAGCTTTGGGAAACCGATAGTTTTATCGACGACAATACACTTACTGTCAATGTGACTCGGCTTAGAAAGAAACTCGAGGACGCAGGACTTTGTGACTTTATCTCAACTAAAAAAGGTATAGGATATATGGTGTAATGCTATGAGATTATTATTTGCATATTTGAAAAACAAGTCAAAAGTTATCTTGCTATTCTGTCTTTTT
The DNA here is from genome assembly GCF_000179595.2 of Acetivibrio cellulolyticus CD2. NCBI lineage: Bacteria > Bacillati > Bacillota > Clostridia > Acetivibrionales > Acetivibrionaceae > Acetivibrio > Acetivibrio cellulolyticus. The sequence goes on from NZ_JH556653.1 coordinate 1,221,788, forward strand.
ATTATTATTTTTGCAGTTGTTTCCATACTTTATAATTTACCTTCAGAACCCATTGCCTATGCAGCTTTGCTATGTACATGCCTTGGAATAATATTTACAGGGTTTGATTTCTGGCAATATTCCAATAAGCATCATCTGCTCTGTAAACTTGAAGAGAGTATTACTCTTTCAATTGATTCACTTCCTACTGCGGGTAATTTGTTGGAACTTGATTATCAGAACCTGCTTAAAATAGTTCATCAGGACAAAATGCAGCTTGTTTCAAAAGCAGACAGTGCAAGAACCAATATGGTAGATTATTATACACTTTGGGCACATCAGATTAAAACTCCCATTGCAGCCATGCGCTTATTGCTGCAGTCAGCAGATAACGGACAGAATAACGAGCTCTCCTCTGAGCTTTTTAAAATTGAGCAGTATGTAGAAATGGTGCTTCAGTACCTGCGGCTTGACAGCACATCAACCGACTTTATTCTCAAACGTTACAAGCTTGATGATATTGTAAGGCAAGCTGTCCGTAAATATGCAAAGCTGTTCATACAGAAGAAAATAAGCCTTGACTTATCAGAGTTTGACTGTGAAGTACTGACAGATGAAAAGTGGCTCTTATTCGTTATTGAGCAAATTTTATCTAATGCGCTCAAATATACTCATGAAGGCAGAATATCTATATATATGGATTGCCCAAACAGTAAAACCCTTGTTATTGAGGATACCGGCATCGGCATTCAGCCGGAAGACTTGCCCCGTGTGTTTGAAAAAGGATTTACAGGATACAATGGAAGAACGGATAAAAAATCTACAGGAATAGGATTATATCTATGCAAGCGTATTTTAACGAAGTTGTCGCACTCTATCTCCATTGAATCGGACGTTTGCAAGGGAACTCTCGTAAAAATCAAGCTGGATACAGCAAATATAAAGGTCGAGTAAAAAAATCTATTCCTTACAATATTGTAAGATACCTAGGGGAAATGTAAGCCAAATCAATGGCAGTACATTTCCTCGTTTTGCTACAATGAATATGACAAGTTGCTTCTTAAGTGCTCTGTATATTTATTGGTTACAAAATGCAGACCATAGAGCAGATGAAATTTATTTTTAGCATTATAACAGATTAATAATGTTAAAATCACCAGGAGGTTAAAATAAATGGAAATATTAAATGTAAGTAATCTTAAAAAAGTATACTCCTCACGATTCGGCAGTAATCATGTTCAGGCCTTGACTAATGTATCCTTTTCAGTTGAAAAGGGTGAATATGTTGCAATAATGGGTGAATCAGGTTCCGGTAAAACCACACTGCTAAACATTCTCGCATCCCTTGACAAACCCACAAGCGGTGAGGTTTTGCTCAACGGCAAAAGCATTGTCTCAATAAAGGAAAAGGAAATATCCGCATTCCGTCGAAATAATCTTGGTTTTGTATTCCAGGATTTTAATCTGCTTGATACTTTTTCTTTGCAGGACAATATATTTCTGCCCCTTGTTCTATCAGGAAAATCCTATGATGAAATGAACAACCGTCTAAAGCCTATTGCATCAAAACTAGGCATAAATGATATACTCACAAAATACCCCTACGAGGTTTCCGGTGGTCAAAAGCAGAGATCGGCTGTTGCCCGTGCTCTTATTACAAATCCACAGCTGATTCTGGCCGATGAACCAACAGGTGCACTCGATTCTCACGCCACTGACAGTCTGCTCCACCTGTTTAATGAAATAAACAATGATGGTCAAACTATTCTCATGGTAACCCATAGCGTTAAGGCTGCAAGCCATGCAAAGCGTGTTCTTTTCATTAAGGATGGAGAGGTATTTCATCAGATTTACCGTGCAAATATGAGCAAAGAGGAAATGTTCAGCAAAATATCCGATACTTTGACCATGCTTGCAACAAAAACCGCTGAAGCTGCAAGAGGTGATCATGATGAGTAAGCTGTTTTTTCCGAAGCTCTCCATAACCACCATAAAAAAGAACGGAAAATTTTATTTTCCTTATATCCTGACATGTATCTTCACTGTGGCAATGTTCTACATTATGTGTTTCATAAAAACAAATGAAGGAATAAAAAAAATGCCCGGCGCTGATGCACTTGAATCTATGATGGGAGCTGGAACCTTTGTCATTGCTCTATTCGCTGTAATCTTTTTATTCTACACAAACAGCTTTCTGATAAAACGCCGGAAAAAAGAGCTGGGACTTTATAATATTCTTGGAATGGAGAAACGGCATATAGCCAAAATTTTGTTTTTTGAAACTGCCATAACAGGTGTTGTTTCCATCATTACAGGACTGTTTTTAGGTATTCTTTTATCTAAGCTGATTTTTATGCTCTTTTCGAAACTTTTGGATTTTCCAGTACCGTTTGGCTTCTCTATATCGACATACGGGATAAAGGCATCTATATGCCTGTTTTCTGCAGCATTTATACTCATTCTTTTATCAAACCTATGGCAGATAAAGCTCGCAAAACCAATCGAGCTGCTTCGTGGTGGAAATGTAGGTGAAAAAGAGCCAAAAACTAAAGCTATTATGGCAATAGCAGGTGCTATATCCTTAGGAATCGGTTATTACATCGCACTTACAACCGAAACCCCAACAGATGCCATATCGCTTTTCCTCGTGGCAGTTGTCCTTGTAATTATGGGTACCTATTTTCTCTTTAATGCAGGAAGTATAGCTCTTCTTAAACTGCTTCGTAAAAACAAGAAGTATTATTATCAGACAAAGCACTTTACATCGGTTTCTGGAATGCTTTACCGCATGAAGCAGAACGCAGTAGGACTTGCCAACATCTGTATTCTTTCAACTATGGTACTTGTTATGGTAAGCGGCACAGTATCCTTGTATCTTGGAGCAGAAGATGCCATAGACAATAGATATCCCCACGACATAACAGTCATAAAAGATGCTAAAGAGAACAATGACCGGGATAGAACTATTAAATCAGTACTTAAAGCCGTGTCCTCAAAAGGACGGACAATAAAAAAATTGACCGACTACGAATACCTGGTATTTACAGTAAGCTATAGTGACGGTCAGTTTATTACCAATACTAAAAATCAATTTGGAAGCTCCGGTACTGAAGTTTTTTGCTTCATAACCTCAAAGGAATATGAACATCTTACAGGCAAATCCGCAGATATAAGTGGTTATAATGTGCTTTCATACAGCAGCAACCGCCAACTTGGCGATAATTTTACCTTGTTCGGAAAAACTTACACTGTAAAGAATCGTCTTGATAGTTTTCCATCAACAAGTGATTATGCTGCATTTTTAATGAATGTCCATTATGTTGTTCTAAGCAGTGACGCCTTACTGTCACAAATAATGAATGCTCAGTTGAGTGCTTATGGCGAAAATGCAAGCTCACCGGAATATGAAATTTCACTCGACATAGATGGCACAAACGATGAAAAAATAGCATGTGCAGATGCTGTAGATAATGCCACAAGGGAAAAAGAAGAATACACTAAGGAGGATGGCAGCATTAGCTATCGCTATGTAAATTTCACAGAATCCAGACAAAAGACTGCAAAGCAATTCTATGTACTATATGGTGGATTTTTATTTCTTGGATTATTCTTAGGCACCTTATTTATGATGGCTACGGCATTAATTATTTACTACAAGCAAATATCCGAAGGTTATGATGATAAGGAACGTTTCGAAATAATGAAAAAGGTAGGCATGAGCCACGACGAAATCAAGTCAACCGTACGTTCACAAGTACTGAAAGTTTTCTTCCTTCCCATTGCAGCAGCAGCAGTCCATATTGCAGCAGCCTTCAAAATGATCACCAAGCTGCTTGCACTAATGAACCTTACAAATGTCACACTCTTTTTCTGGTGTACGGTAGGTACTTTGCTAGTATTTGCAGCTATATATGGATTGGTTTATGCACTGACTGCAAAGATTTACTACAAAATTGTGGAATAGTATTAAAAACGGTAATGAAATAGTTTAGCTTCCCATTTCATTACCGTTTAAGGTTTCTTTCAAACTTTTATTCTCTTCACAAACTCTTTATGGTGCGAAATTAGTTAGTCTATCAATTTGAGTTTTCTCAGCAGTGTAATGAATTTTTCAGTATTCAAAGGCTTCACTGCATAACCTTCACTGCCTGAATCAAATGAATCATTTACAATTTCTACTTCATTTAAGGCTGAAACCATAATAACCTTTGATGCATCTTGCGGTGCAATATTGTTTTGTTTTTCCAATTCTCTGATAGCTTTTAGAACTCTTGTACCATCGGCTTTTGGCATCATAATGTCAAGACAAACCAGATCATATGGCTGTTTTTTTCTTATAGACATCATAAAAGCCTCTATTGCTTCCATTCCGTCTATAACCATGTCACACTCACCATACTGTGATAACAGCTTAAAAAGAAACTGCCTGCTAACATAATCATCTTCTGCAATTAGTATCCTCATAAAAAGGACCTCCTCATTTAATTGGTTTACCTTTTCTATACCAATATTTATTCTCTAATAGCAATAAATAGGTTTATAAGCTCTTTAATAAGAACCTCGGCTTCAGCAAAATTTCTCTTACGAACCTCTATTTCTATACCAAATGCAGCATATTTAACGTCATCAAAACCGGAATTGGCAGCCATCTCTTTGATGAGATGAGAGTATTTTTCAGCATTTTGCTGATCTCTTTCCAATATAGCAGCTTGTAGCCTTTCGCAATATTCCTTAGCATCGTTGGATTTCCAATTACCATTCTTTGAAGGATCTGCTTTGTCTATACCACCAAGTACCAATTTTGAAAAAGAAATATCATTGGATACATCTGTTTTCTCATCAATTTTACCTGCAATTACACTCAACAATTCCTCAACAGTATAAGGCTTTGCCAAATAATCATCCATCCCCAAAGCAATGAATTTTTCCCTATCACCCTGTAATGCATTGGCAGTAACTGCGATAATTGGTGTATACATTCCTCTTGTTTCTTGATACTCCCGAATCTTTTTTGTCGCCTCAATGCCATCCATAACAGGCATTTGAATATCCATTAAAATTAAATCATAAAATTGGTCTTTAACTGCATCCACCGCTTCGAGACCGTTATTTGCAACATCAGTCTCAATCATACAGAAATCTGCTATCTTTATGAACAACTGTTGGTTGACTTTTTCCTCATCAACCAGAAGCACCTTCTTTCCCCTCAAGCCATCTTTCTTGGCTACCAATAAGTCACTTTGTTTTTTTATAGTATGTTTTTCCGAATCGTTTGCCTTTGTGAGTTTGAGAGTAAAATTGAATCTACTTCCAACACCCATTGTGCTTTCTACCCAAATCCTGCCACCCATTAATTCAACTAATTTCTTTGAAATTGAAAGACCAAGGCCAGTTCCCCCAAACTGTCTTGTATATGAACCATCTACCTGGCTGAATGCTACAAAGAGCTTATTTAGGTCTTTATCTTCTATCCCAATACCGGTATCACTGACAGTAAACTGCAGCTCACAGCAACTGCCATCATCATTCAACTTATTTACCAAAACATTGATTCTACCCTCTATAGTAAACTTTATAGCATTGTTTATAAGGTTGTTTAATATCTGCTGGATTTTTACTTTATCACCTATCCACAAGTTTTCCAGACCATCTTGAAAACCAGCACTAATATCCAAGCTTTTTTCCTTTGCCCGGATTTTGTACATATTGATTGATTCCCCGATAATTTCCTTTAAGTCAAACACATTACTGCTTATTTCAACCTTTTCTGCCTCTATCTTAGAAAAGTCTAAAATATTATTCAGAAGGTGCAATAGATTTTGAGAACAGGAAATAATTGTTTTTGTAGTCTCTCTTTGCTCTTCTGGCGTCATTTTAACCCTTAGCATCAAATCACTCATCCCTATAATTCCATTTAGTGGTGTGCGGATTTCATGACTCATATTTGCTAAAAATATACTTTTTGTTTTATTTGCTTCCTCTGCTATTTTTTTAGCCTGAAGCATTTGCTCCTGAGCAACCCTGAAACTGGTTACATCATGGTTAATAGATAATGCTATCTTCTGATTATTTAAGGTAAAGTAGTGTATACTGCTCTCAAAGTATACTTTATTGTTATCCAGTATACCCTGATTCTTTTTGATCACTCCAGCCTCGGCATTTATCATTGCATAATTTACCATGCCTGTGTTTGAATATGAACTAGACTCTACCTTAAGAACTTTCATCAAATCAGTAATCTCCATGTTCAGTAGTTCTTCCCTGCTGAAACCCGTCCAACGGCAGGCAGCATCATTGACCTCAATAATTTTTCCCAATTCATTATCCGGCATAACCAATGACACAAATATAGCATCAAGGGTATTATTAAACAAAGCTCTATACTTTCTTTCATTCTCTTCAACATTGATCTCTCTTCTTCTAAGTCTTGATATATCTCTAAACACAATTACTACAGCTTTAACTTTTTCATCCCTATCTTGAATTGTAGAAATACCGGCAGACAAATAAATATATTCCTTGTTTTTTGTTAACAATAACGTATTCTTTGCAAGCCCGACAACTTTGCGTGTCTCAATAGCCTTTTTTACCGGATTCGGAGCCTTATTGCATGGATCCCCTTCAAAAAGATGAAAGATTTCTTCAAAAGCTTTCCCAATTACATCTTTTTGTTCCCATCCAATAATTTGCTCTGCAAATTTATTTAAATACAGAATTTCTCCTTCAGGGCCAGTCACAACTATTCCATCAACGGTATTTTCAAAAACATCATGCGCTGAAATGTTTATACTTTCAAATATCTCATCAAAAAGCATCTTCCCGTCAGTCGACTCGCTTATGTCTTTAAGTTCTGCGTCATTATTTTCTGACATAAATTTCAGCTTCAAATGGTTTTCAATTTTTAATATAAATTCTATTTCATTAAGCGGTTTAGTCAAATAATCCTGACCTCCGGCCTTAAATCCCTGAACAATACTATTAACATCATTATCGACGATCATAAAAATTATAGGAATATTTCCAAAATTCTCACAACCTCTAATAACTGTACAAACTTCAAATCCATTCATTCCGGGCATAGCAACATCAAGAAGGATTAAGTCCGGAAGCTTTTTTTCTACTTCCGCCAATCCATCTTTCCCAGTTTTAGCAACTCTGACACTGCAACCTTTCTCTCCTAAAAGTCTTATATAATTATCAATATATTCAGGCATATCATCCACAACTAATATATCTGGCTTACACTTAAATACATTATCCCTCATATTATCCACCCCAATTTTTATGCAAGAAGACTTTCTAAATCAATAATCAAACTTATACTTCCATCTCCAAGCAATGTACATCCTGATACTCCACGAATCCGTTTGTTAATATAGTTTGGAAGTGCTTTTACTACGACCTGCTGCTCTCCGATTAACTCATCTGCAAAAATGCAATACTTTTCCCTTTCGTTCTCTGCAAGAATAAAAATACCATTAGTAAATTCCGTTATTTGAGTATCCATTGCAAAAACACTATGCAGGCGGACAATAGAGTAACACATACCGCGGATCATAATCATCTCCTTACCGTTCGGATCACATATAATATCCTTTGGAATGGGTTTAAAACTTTCTCTAACCCCTGTTGTAGGAATTGTATATTTCCCTTTTCCAACTTTCACCACCATGCCACCAATAATTGCCAGAGTTAACGGTATTTTTATAATAAAGCTTGTGCCTTCCCCTTTTTTGCTGTCAACAGAAACACTGCCACCAATACTGTTTATATTTTTCATTACAACGTCAAGACCAACACCACGTCCTGAGAACTCTGTCACTATTTCCTTAGTAGAAAAACCGGGCTGAAATATCATGGAGTAAACTTCTTCATCTGACATCTCAGAAATGGATTTAGATACCAATCCCTTTTGAGAGGCTTTATTATAAATTTTCTCCTTGTCGAGCCCCTTTCCGTTATCCCTCACCATAATCCAAACTTCACTGCCGATATTTTTTGCTTCCAATATAATTTTGGCATTTTCCTTCTTGCCCATAGAAGCTCTTTCATTTTTGTCTTCTATTCCATGATCGGCTGCATTTCTAACCAAATGCATCAGAGGGTCGGAGATACTTTCAATTATATTCTTGTCAATTTCCGTTTCTTCTCCTATCACTTCCAATTCAATATCTTTACCCAGCTTTTTGCTTACATCTCTTATAATCCTACTCATTTTACTAAAGGTTCCTGAAATAGGCACCATTCTAAGTGCCATACTTAAGTCCTGAAGTTCATTGATTATCTTTTGGTGCATTGTTGCTGCTTTTTTAAACTCATTCAAATTAGAACCCTTTAAATTCGAGCTGTTTGTAACCATCATCCCGGAAGTAACCAGTTCACCTACAAGATCCAAAAGCTTGTCTAACTTCTGGACATTTACGCTTATCATCCCGGTGTGGGCAGAACTGCTTTTAGTGTTTTCCTCATTTTTTATTGATTTTAACTTTTCGGGAATTTTAATAACATTTTCATTTATATTATCGAAATTCACAGGTGCATCCGAAACTTCTCTACAATCATTTACTTCTTCCAATTCAAGGTTTTTTAAAAATAAGGTCTGCAATAGTAAGCTTTTTATATCATTATAGGACAAGTCAGTCTTAAAAAATATTTCAAATCCGTTCTTTTTGATCTCCTCCGCTGCATCATTTTGATTAATAACATCAGGAGGAATATGTGAAATAACTGTTGCACTGTCTTTCAAGCTATGTACAAGCGCAAAAGCTCTTATATTCTCCATTTCACAATCTTCTTCAAATAAAACTTTGGCTTTAAAACTATTTTTTAATACTAAATCATCTGTTGCATAACCAACGTAATACCTCTCTTTATCTGAACTTTCTTGCTGTTTGGCGATACCTGAAGTACCTGTTTCCTGGTTTAGCTTGGCAAGCATAGCATCGGTTCTACCGATGAGAGTTGAGGCATCCCCGTCAGGATTGTTCCCATTCCCAATCTTTAAAATCTCTTCCTTTATAAAGTCAACACTTTCAAGTATAAGATCGACAACTTCTGAATTGTCTATTTTCACCCCATCATTTTCTCTAAAAAATGAAAATAGATTTTCCATCGCATGAGAAAGAGTTTCAATGCTATTAAACATCATCATTGCCGAAGAACCTTTAATGGTATGCATTAGTCTGAATATATCGTTTATAGAAACAGTATCAAACCCATCTGATTTTTCAATTTCCAATAGTATCCTTTCCAATTCTTCTATCTGTTGATTGGTTTCAAACAAATACATTTCAAGCATAGGTTCATTTCTAAAGTCTCTCTGCATATAACCTCACCTCACAAATTTACTAGCAATACTTTAAGTCGATTCAGTATAATAGCAAAACTATTATACTGAATCGACTTTTAAAAGCATGATTAATATTTACCGAAATCATTATCTCCGAGATTTATTTTAACACCTGCAGAAACCTTGTCAGGTTCTTTCATAACTGCCTTATTTCTGTTTTCGGTACTACTCCTTGCTTTATTTTCTACCATATCTTCAAGTGCCTTCATAATATCAGGGTTTATAGTACTCATATGATTAAATGCAGAATAGCCTGCATTCTTCAACTTAAACCTTCCAACCATTTCCTTGAGCAATTCAGCCTGTCCTGCTAGTTCTTCACTTGCTGCAGCACTTTCTTCAGATGTTGCAGAATTTGTCTGCACTACTGTAGAAACCTGAGTAATTCCCTGGTTAACCTGTGCTACACCTGACGCCTGCTCATTAGATGCTGTTGCAATATCTCCCACTAATGTAGCTGCTTCAGTAATTCCTTCAACAATCTGATTTAATGCCTTTGCCGTTTCATTAGCCATACTTGTTCCAATTTCAACCTTCCTGATCGATCCTTCAATCATAGCAGTTGTTTCCTTAGCAGCATCAGCACTTCTTGCTGCAAGATTTCTAACCTCCTCTGCAACCACAGCAAACCCTTTACCGTATTGTCCTGCTCTTGCTGCCTCAACCGCTGCATTTAAGGCAAGTATATTGGTCTGGAAGGCTATGTCATCTATAACCCTTATTATTTTGGATATATTGTTTGAAGATACATTTATTTCATCCATTGATTTTAACATATCCTTCATTTTTTCATTACCTAAAATTGCATTTGCCTTTGTTCCTAGAGCCAGTTCATTTGCCTTAGTTGCATTTGCAGCATTTTGCCTTGTCTGTGCAGCAATTTCCTCTATAGAAGCTGTTATCTCTTCAATAGAGCTTGCCTGCTCTGTAGAACCCTGTGCAAGCGCCTGACTGGACACTGATATCTGCCTTGAACCTGATGTAACCTGTGCTGCTGAAGAACTAATATTTAACATTGTTTCATTTACATTATCAGCCATTTCTTTAAAAGCCTCAGCAAGCTTTCCAACTTCATCCTTTGAATTTACTTTTATATCAACATCCAAATCTCCTTTTGCAATCTTTTGAGAAGCATCTACCAATTCCGCAACTGGCTTGCTTATCAATTTTGAAATGAATAACCCGAGAATCATAGCAATGATAACACCTGCTATAAGTGTCACTACCAATATTGCTAAAACAAAATTATATGTTGATTGGCCATCTTTAACTGTTTGATTTACACCCTGGTTAACCGTAGTAATTAATTCATCAAGCACTGCTTGACCAGCAAGATATTTCTCTCTTGACACAAGAGATGCATCAAAAGCTTCATTATCCAGCTTTAATATTCTTTCGTCATTTAAACCGATACCAGATACAATAAGTTTGTCCCTTTCTTTTTCAATTGCAATAAAAGCATCATGCGCCTCAAACCACGCATACAGGCTGCTTTTATATTTATCCAGAAGTTCTTTCTCCTTTTCAGTTTTTGGTATATTGTCATACACCTTCCAGGCTTCTTCAATCCTTGACATTGCATTGTTCATATAAGTATAATTTGCTTCCCGAAGTTCCATAGTCATTTGAGGTATCAACAAACCTCGTTCTCCCAATAATACAGCTGTTGTAGCTTCATTTACAACTTCCAGGTTATTTATTGCTGGCAAGTCTTCATTCCCAAGCACTTTTTCTCCATTCATAACCTGTCTCATTCCATAAAAACCCACAATTCCTATAACCATTGCAATTGCAGCTACTAAAGCAAATCCAATTATCATTTTTTTGCCTATACTGAAATCTTTAAATTTATTCATAATATAAATTTACCCTCCTTGTTATTTTTACATTTGCATTTATTTAAGATACTTTAATTAAGCTTTCACAATCCTCATCACTTAAAAGTCGACTGCAATCCAAAATGAGCTTTACCTCATCACCAACTTTTCCAATTCCTTTTATGTACTTGTTGTGGAATCCAGTATTTTCGTCAGGGGGAGGCACAATATCATTTTCTGTTATTGCAATAACCTCTGCAACGCTGTCAACAATAAGCCCAACAGAAATATCCCCTATGTCTATAACTATAATGCATGTTCTATCATTATATTCTTTTGATTCCTTCTTGAACCGCAGCCTTACATCAAGCACTGGAATTATCTTGCCTCTAAGATTGATAATTCCTTTGATATAATCTGGCAGTTCAGGCACTTCGGTTATTTTCTGGATGTTAACTATTTCCGTAACATATTTTATTTCAATCCCATATACCTCCTTCCCAATAATAAAAGTCAGAAATCTGCCCTTTTGAGTGTCCTCTTCCAATTCCTGTAGTTCATCTAATACTTCCGACATTTTCTCCAACCTCCTTGTTATTTATCGTTTTTAACATATATATGCACAATTTTACATACTACCCCTTTGTTGGTTTATCCAATTATCGTGCTTTCATAGTTAGTTTTCATGCTCACGTTTTATTTAAATTCCTTTTTAATACTTATTGAATCATTCGTAAGAAGACTGAGAAATGCTAATTTTGACCTCTTCAACTTTTCTATTCAGAATTGCTTATTCTTTCATATATATTTTTCTCAAATTCAACAGCTTCAAGATCTTTATTGTAGTTTCAAGTTGCAGGATTTTATTAACCTTATATAAAGAATTAACTGAATTTCATATTTTTTATCGGCAGTATTTATAAACTCCTCAATAGATTTATGACAATTCCTAATTTTCCCTCAATGATAACCAAATCTACTTCTATATTGTTTGCATAAATCCGTTCAGCAGCTTTAGAAATTCCCATAATAATATAGATATGGGCGGTTGTAAATCCATCAAAAAAAAGTTAGAATAAACCTATTACGTCATTCATTAGGAGGTCATTTAGATGTTAAAAGGAATTCCAAGTATTATATCTCCGGAATTATTAAAAATATTGTGTGAAATGGGGCATGGTGACTGTATTGTTCTAGCAGATGGTAATTTCCCGGCTGAGTCTGTAGGTAGAGATTCCTTAGTAATTCGTGCCGATGGACATGGTGTCATAGATATTTTGGATGCTGTCTTAAAAGTATTCCCACTTGATACATATGTGGAACAGCCTATCCAGTTGATGCAGGCAGGCCCACAGGATGATCCGATACAACCCATATGGAGTGAAATTGAAACAGTTGTTGCTGCGCATGATGACAGAGCAAAAAGTGCAATTGGTTTTATTGAGAGATTTTCATTTTATGATACAGCCAAGAAGGCATATTGTATTGTTGCAACAGGAGAGAGAGCAATCTACGCCAATGCTATTTTGAAGAAAGGTGTAATTGCACCAGAATAGAAAGGCGCACAACAATTAATAAGAAAGTGGTAGTTCAAAATTAAACTACCACTTTTTGTATTCAACCTGCTAAGGAAATACACAAAAAATTTTACAGCCCTACCGGTAATCCGTTAGCTTTTCTGTTTTTAAGCCCTTCCAAATAACGCTATAACAGCCGTCCAGAAAGAACGAAACCACTCTGTCCAACGAGCGCATGTTGTTAAACAATGTTTCGTTTTACAACTTTTACATGGAGATTCTTGTATGCTCATTACTCGTCATTCTCCTCAAATTCCTCATCAGCTAATTTGGCTACCTTGCTTTTTGATGGTGATTTCTTTTTACGAGTTGATGATTTAGATTTTTTATCTTCCCTATTTCTTAACATAGCCTCATATTCCTGCCGTTCCTGTAATGCTTTAGCCTCAAGCATTGCTTGTTTATCCTTTAATTCTTCAAGCACAGAAACTTCAACTTCGGGATTCTTTAACTTCAGGTACTTTTCAAACACATCAGGATATACGAATTTTTTTATCCCGTACTCCTGCGAAAATTGGATAGAAAGCGTATTCTCTTCCTGACTGATTACTTTTCCTTCTCTATACAAAATATGGCTTACTTGTTCATTTACTATATTCATAATTCTCACCTCAACATTTTATTAAATACGCATTATCGAATTCTTTTACTCTTTCTTCGATATATCCCTTTACGCTTTCTTTTGGTATTTTCAAAGCTACTGCAAGTTCACCGTAGAGCAATTCTTCAGCTTTACGCATGAAACGTTCATCAATTTGACCGAGTTTCTTCCCCTGCTCAGCTACGATAGTCTTTTTTGTGTAGATACTTTTTATCAATTCTACTAAATCGCGGCAGTCATAGGCTTGCAGGTATTCCTGATAATGGTCTTCAACTAATTTTATATTCCTGTTGCAGTATACACTTTCTTTGATTGATGGAATTAAGGATATCAGCTGTTGCACTTCATCAAAAGTAATAATCTTACGCATAAACACATTTGTATCAACCGGGGTAAATATCCTTTCATTACCGTAAACAGCGCTTATTGTATAATATAGTTTGTTTTCATCGATTCCACAAACTCCGGGAGTTCCAATTCCGTCCACTTTGTATACACCATGGTTGCCATAAATAATAAAATCACCAATTTGATACATTATTTTTCTTACTTCTCCTATCTTTCATTTACATTTTGTTCTTTTAAAAAATACTTAGCCCCATATAAAAACATGCAGTTCTGACAACTGGACTTACGTTTATCAAAACTACACGTTGTACTTTAATTTTATCATTTTTTATTTTCTCAATGTAAGTAAAACTTTTTATAATAAAACACTTTTTTTACAGCTAATTAAACTGTGCAAAAAAGCAAAACGGCCGCAATCCACAAAAATCAGACTTTAGCCATTTCAATTATAATTTCTTATAGGGTCAAATAACTTTTATTGTTTCATAGTTGGTATAAATCTTATTAGCATAATTATTTTAGATAATCGCCACAGTCATATGAATTATACTGCCTCTTAAGTTTAATAATTGTAGAACCATCAGGTTGTGAGCTTTCTTCCAAAATTTTATAAAGTACACGCTTTTTATCCATACCTTTTTTAAAGGTGTCTACTTCCTCTTTTAGTTCAAAACGTATTGTCTGCTCTAAACATGCAAATTGAATCCTTTTCATATAATTGACCTCCATTTCTTTTATATTTTTACTTTATCATTTTTAAAAACTTATTCGCAAATGAAAATTTCTTACAATTCAAAAATTTGTGACCTATGCGCATAGTACATTTCGTGCTTTTTGTGAAAATTTACTGTTGCACTTTTGAAGTTTTTTTGAGCATTATATTAGTATTATAAACAGACTCAAAACAATATAACAAATATAAAGGAATTTATTACACACATTGGCAGTGTAGCAGAATTTAAGAAAGTTCTATTTGATTCTGCCGCAAGAGCAGGTTATGGTAGAGTGAAAAAGGTAATGGTAATTGGAGAATGTGCTCATTGGATATGGAATATGGTGCGACACGAGGTCGCACAGATAAATGTTTAGCTACATTAAGTAGTATAAACCTGTTATTCCGTTAACAGTAATCTGACAACGGTGCGTAGGTGGTAACACCTTGGGTTCTAAGCTGTTGTGACAATGCAACCCTTTCTCGAAAGAGAAGAACTGGAATCCGTGAGGAATCTGGAATTCTGCTAGCACTAAAGCGGTTAGGGAGCTAGGTTGTGGATGGTATGGTTAAATTAAATAAACTGCATATAAACGTCGTCAATGTCAAAAAGCTAAAAGTGCTGATAAGCTTTAACCAAAAGGTAAGTAGCTAAGTTAACTCCTTACGTGTTTGGGATTACACGGATGTACAGCTACCGGCGGAATCGCAGAACCTAACCCATCTGAAATATGTTATCTGTGTGAAACGTGGTAAGCCCAAATTTCTCCTGTCAATTGACAGGTAGGCAACCGCAAGGTGAACCGACGGGAATGTGGGTATGGGAGTGTCGAGGAAGCGAAGGCTATCTTGTAATGAGGTAGATAGGGATAAATATCCTGACGTGAAAGCGTGCAGACTTCGACATGGTGCTTGATTACGAGATAAATTGAAGAATTTCTGGAAGAAGGAAAGCAAATGAACGCAATAGCGTGTGCACCTACTGACAAC
>NZ_JH556653.1:1237260-1364923 GCF_000179595.2 Acetivibrio cellulolyticus CD2
AACCCTAAAATACAAGGATGGGCAAATCATCACAGACATTAAAGTATCAAAGAAGGCATTTGGTCATGTTGATAATCAGATATTCCTTAAATTATGGCAGTGGTGTGCCAGGAGACATCCAAGAAGGGGCAAGAAGTGGATAAAGAATAGATACTTCCATAGTATAGAGACAAGAAACTGGGTATTTGCAGCAAAGACCGACAAAGGATTGGTAAAGTTAAAAAGAGCTTCTGATACTAAAATATTAAGGCATGTAAAGATAAGAAAAGAAGCAAACCCTTATGATACAGAATGGAAATCATATTTTGAAGAAAGGGAAGGTTACAAACTCTTTGAAAGTATGAGCGGAAGAAATGCCTTAAGAAGAATGTGGAACAGACAAAAAGGATTATGCCCAATATGTGGCGAAAGAGTAGTTGAAAAAGGGACGTGGAGAATGCATAAGGACGAGCAAGCAAACAAGAAATACATAGTGCATTCAAAATGTCATAATAGCCTACATGGTTATATACAAAACCCGATTGAGCTGGCTTACTCATAGAGTTGAGTAAGTTTACAAGTGCTTGAGCCGTGTGAGGGGAAACTTTCACGCACGGTTCTTAGGGGGGAAGGAGGCTGTAAAGTCTCTAACCTACCCGACTGTAAGGATTAATTTATGCACCCATTATTATATATAATATAGATTATTATTATTTTATATTGTAAAATAACAACAGGATAATTAATATGTCAATTAAATTAGTAGCATTAAGGAGGTGAAACTATGTTATTGATATGTTACCCAAAATGTACTACTTGCCAAAAAGCACAAAAGTGGCTGGATTCTAATGGCATTAGTTACCACTTGCGAAATATTAAGACTGATAATCCAACTGCCGAAGAACTGAAATTGTGGTACAGTCAAAGCAAACTTCCTCTGAAACGTTTTTGGAATACAAGTGGTATTCAATATAAAGCATCCGGCATAAAGGACAAGTTGCCTGCAATGACCGATGAGGAACAACTGACCCTCCTTGCCACTGATGGGATGTTAGTCAAGCGACCTATTCTGGTTGACGAAAACTTTGTGCTTGTTGGTTTCAAGGTGGATGAATGGGAGAATGTAGTTAAAAATTAACTCAAAAAGCACATTACATAAAACAGACTGACCCAAAAGTTGTAAAATCTTTATGGGTCAGTTATTATTAATTATTACAGAAGTGGTAACTATAAATTCATTCCCAGCCCCTCATAATTGCAAAAGAACACATTGATTTTTTATTGTAGATATTCTTATAATCCCCTTTTAATTATAGATCCCAACTTTTCTTTGATACGATATCGTTTTCTTCAATAATCTTATTATCAATACAATATTGCTTTAATTCTTCATAGAAGACTGCATTGGTAGCCATTATATATGGAAAAGAGATTACTGTAGCTAAAAGGAATGTTGCTAAAGAAAAAATAATTCACCCAAATTTTTAATACCTCACCTAGATATTATAGAAATCATTTTTACTCAATACCGTTACCCCTTTGCATATTTAGTAGTATTATTATATAGAAAGTCTATTTTGGGGGTGTTATTCTGATTGAATAGCGATCATATACTGATTGAGGACACATTAAAAGGCAATACAGAATCCTTCACATTACTTATTAAAAAATATCAGCAGCCTATTTACAGCTTACTTTTTAAGATGACTCTATCAAAGGAAGATTCTGAAGAAATAATGCAGGATGTTTTTCTAAAAGCCTTTAACAATCTCTATAAATTTGATATTGAAAAGCCATTTTCCTCATGGATATACCGTATTGCATTAAACACTTTCAAAACTCACTATAGAAAGAATAAGAAAAACAAAAACCTTATTCCTGAAGAAGCTATCCCAGAATCGCTTTTGAGTTCCTACGAAAACATAGAGGATTCTTATGAAATTAAAGAAGAGTACAAATATATTGTTCAGATTATAAACACCCTTAATTCCGATCAGAAAACAGCACTTATTCTTCGCCATGTTCAAGGTTTTTCTAATAAGGAAGTTGGAGAAATAATGGGAATATCCGCAGAAGCTGTAAAAATGAAGGTTCAAAGAGCAAGAACAACAATCTGGAATAAAATAAAAAGCTTTGCAGGGGGAAAGTAATATGGATTGCATAAATATACCTGAAAATATTTCAAAATATATCGACAATATGCTTTCTGTTGAAGAATCTAAAAAGATAGAATCACATATGGAGAGCTGTACAGACTGCAAAAGATTTTATAATGCCATGTGTCTTACAAACAATTATATTAGTAAAGAAATTAAAGTCGATGAATTCTTTTATACAAAAGTAGTTGATAAGCTTGATCCTCAAATGTACAGGAGAAACAAGACTACTTTCATTGCATTTAGGATTATAAACAAGCTTACTCCAGTGTTGAAACCCGCTTCTGTATTATTAGCAGTTTTTCTTTGCACAATTCTTGTTTTTCAATATGGAGGTTATATCACCGGACCTAAAACACGCATTGAAGGTGGAGATCAGATAGTTGTCACACCTATTGATTTAATATATCCACTTCCAATTCCCCTGATGTTTGAACTCCCATTAGGTTGGAAAAAAGTAGATCTGGGATATGTAATTAATATTTTTGATGAAGCCGGAAACGAAGTTGGAGCTATAGAAGAAAAATATGGGCTCCCAAATGACAGTGAAATACTTTCTGAAGAGACCTTTGTGTCTAGCTTTAGTGGTAAGCATACAATTTATACTGTTCGTGTAAATTCACCTGCTTATTCAGATACGCAAGAAAGTTGTATTGAATACCATGTATTTCTACCATCTGGCGGTTACAATTTCAAGTATGATCTTTGGCTAAAAGATTCAGATAAAGCCCAAATGAAAGAAGTTTTAAAGAATATTCTTCAGGAGCTTTTATATGCCTCCTAGTGTCTATTTCATATCTACATATAAAATGCTAACAAACTCAAAAACAAAACAGTAATTTTGTGCACAAAGAAAAAAGCCGGGCAGTTGATATGCTCCCGGCAGATTAGCTATGGTTCATTTATTAAACTTGCTTTAACACTAATTAATTATTTTATTTATTTCAAGTCAAAATTCCCCTGAGGCTAATTTTGCTAGACTTTATATGGCAACGGGCTAAATTTCCCAAGCAAATATCCTCTAAAAATTCCAAAGTCAATCGAGTTTACCTGTCCATCATCATTAAGATCGGCAGCTGACATATTTACATTTGTAGTAGGAATGCCAAGTAAAACTTGCCTTAATAATGCAAAGTCGATAGAATTTACTTTATCATTATTATCTAGATCCCCATATGTAAATGATGGATTTGTAGATGTAGGTGTAGGTGATGGAGTAACTGGTGTATTAGTATTCTGTGGAATATCTCCGAAGTATTGAACCATACCCGCTAAAGCACCAACTAAACCTGCATTATAGTCTATTCCAACTTCAGAACACGTATATTTGTCTGTCAAATCAGTATATGAATCGCCACTATCTGGACCACCAACCAGCGCACCAGTTAAAACATTCTTCGCTGGATTCTTCCAATCATTCCAACCTACATATCCGCTAGCTGCTCTGTGATGTGGGTGTTTTGGATAATTGGATCCAAATCCGATTATATAAGACATGTTGGCCGGATTGTTACCCAAAATATAATCCATTTGTGACTTAGCAAAGGTCTTAGCCGAATCATCCTTGTATAACTTGTAGTATACCATCGAAAGCAAACACTCAGCCGAAGTATATCTTAACGTACCCCAGGAATCGAGTATTTTCAATCCACCACCTGATGTAGTAACACTGTTCTTCCAAAATGACAAGCTGGAGGATAGGGCATCCTTATATTTGGACTCTCCGGTTACTTCAGCTCCTACTGCTGCTACAGCAAGCTTCATATCATTCCAGCAAATTGTCCAGTTTGTAGCAGGTATAGGTACCCATGTATTAACATCATTTAAGTATGAATTGTCTTTTTCTATAGCATACAGCCACATTGCAGCCCATGCCATATCATCTTTCCAATCACTTGATGTGTAAAACGCATCTGCACTGCAAAGTCCAGGGTTATTTTTACCAAGTGCATACAGTTCTTTGGCATATGTAAGACACTTGTCTGCATATGTTGAATCAATACTCTTGTAATTTAAGTACATAAGTGATAGAGCACCACTATATAACCCGCATACATCAGCAGCTCCTTGTCCCGAACCCATATAACGCGTTAATGATCTTGAACCTGTTTGTTGTTCCGGTGGACCCCAATATTCATGATCGGAAGGATCACCAACGTGGTAATAATATTTTGTGGCACTTACACGACATCTCATAAAATAATCTGTAAAATACTTGAGTGTGGATAACATCTTATTAGTGTTTCCCGATGCATCAAAAGCACCTTTAAACTCATACAGTGACCAGCCAAGAATTGAAGCAGCGTACCCGTTTGTTATACCGAATTTGATATGGTCACCACAATCATGAAAGCCCCCTGTAAGATCAACTCCAACGTTACTTCCATCGGTGGTATGACATGCACCCCTCCAACTGAATACATTGTCAGCTGCTACATCTTTTCCGCACTTGTTAGCATCATAAAACCAAATCGAATCCTTTAATGCTTCAGAATAACTCGAACTGGATATGCTTGCAGCTGATGCGTTGAAAACTGGAACAATAGCGGTTGTGAGTGACATCACAGCCACCATAAAAATTGAACATAATTTTTTCATTTTTACTAATCTCCTCCCCATTTGTTTGTAAATCGATTACAAAAAATTTTCCTATCTATTTTGATAAGAAATTTTTTATCTATAGAATAATAATACTATATTATTTACCAATCAACAACCTTAAATTGTAGGCATCCAATAAAAATTCATATTCTGTTTGTGTTTCCTAATTAGCCCATAAATCCTTTGGAAATTAGAGTAAATTATTGAATTTTTCTTTTATATACTATATATTATTTATATTGTAAAACAACCAGCATATGTCAATTCCTACTAAAGTAAAGGAGTCATTATGAGCAAAAGATATACAGAGTTTGATTTTATAAGAGTTTTTGCCGCTTTATCCGTTATTGCAATCCATATCACTTCAGTTTACGTTTACCAGAACAAGTATGCACTTTTTATAAACCAATTTTCAAGGTATTCCGTTCCACTATTCATTTTGTTGTCAGGATTACTTCTTTATCTTTCACACAAGGGTAAGGAATTGAAAATAATGAACTTTTACCAGAAACGTCTAAATAAAGTTTTTATTCCTTTCGTCTTCTGGACATTGTTTTATTTGTTGTTATCCAATTTCAACGCTATAAAAACAGGTCAAGCAACTATTCAAAGCTTTCTTATACTTTTTACAAAAGGCCTGATATATGGCAATGGACATGCTCATCTTTATTTTATTACCATAATAGTCCAACTGTATTTGCTTTACCCTGCACTAAATTATATGATCAACAAATGGGAACGCCTTACATTGTGCATTTCACTTTTAATCACTAGTATTTATCAAACTGGAATATATTTATCAATGCTGGGTAAAATTAAACTCCCATGGTCCCCGTTACCATATTATGAGTTTGTACCGACATGGTTATTTTTCTTTATATTCGGTATGTTCGTAGCAAAAAACATATCAAAATTTACCGACTTTATTAGTAATAAAACTGTACTTCTGGGAGTAATGTGGATTTCAAGCCTGATATTGCTGCTCGTGGACTGTAAATTAACAAATATTTTCGAAAGTGTACGACCTAGTGTGCTTCTTTACTGCATACTAACATTCTTTTTCATATACAGCATATTAACAAATATAAAAATACATTCAGCTAAAATCCATACCTTGATTGGCTGGCTTTCTTCCCAATCATTTTTGATCTATTTCAGTCATCTCTTCTTTATGAAAGTTGCAGGCTATACGCTTAGAAAACTTGGTTTAACAGCAGTAGTAACAGGAACCCCATATTTAGTTTTGCTTTTCCTGGAAACACTATTATTAACTTTAATCTTTGCATTAATTGTAGGAGTAACTCCAATTGCTCCATTTATTGGAGGTTTCAAGAACAAAATCAATTTTAACAGTTCTAGGTCTATAAGCAAATAAGAAGTACATTATTATTCACATTTAAATTTCATTGTTTTCACGCATAGCATCGGGGGGGCCATCTCCCTTTTTTGCTCTACATTCTATTCTATTTTAATATAACCATTATTTCATTTCATACCTTTTGTCCTAAAATCACAACAAACTAAAAAACGCTTATCCTTACGGATAAGCGTGATAAATCTTGGTTGCGGGGAGCGGATTTGAACCACTGACCTTCGGGTTATGAGCCCGACGAGCTACCATACTGCTCCACCCCGCGATATATTGGTGCCGAAGACCGGAATCGAACCGGTACGGGAGGTAAGTCCCGCAGGATTTTAAGTCCTGTGCGTCTGCCAGTTCCGCCACTTCGGCATCTATATGTCACTCAATCAAGCGACTTACTTATTATAATACATGTTGTTTCTCATGTCAACAATTATTTGCTGGTAATTTTACGAAAATTTATTGCTGCTACAATACTATATGAAAATCCCACTTAATAAGTGCACATTTTTAAAACCAAAAGATATGTTAAAGGAAAAAACGATTTCTGTCAAGTGACAAAAACCGTTTTCTATATATAAAATAAAATTTACACATTAACCTAAGCTACTACACAACTATAGCAACTTAATCTAAAAGACTATTATATTTGAAACACCATTAAAATAATCTGAGAACATAAACTGCTCGACAGAGATTAGTATTGAGCAGATCTCTTATATCCGCCTCCACCTCTTTTAGATTCGAAATTCTTTTTCAAGTCATGAAGTTTCTCGTCGCTGTCTTTCATAAATTTAGAAAGGCGATCTTCAAATGACAAATTTCCACAATTTCCAGAATTTCCGCTATTCCAGTCAATCTCTGCAGGTTTACTAGATTTTACAACGGGTTTTGGATCTAAAGCCTTCTTAATGGATAAGCTTATCTTTCCATTTTTGTCCACAGAAATGATTTTAACTTTTACAACTTGGTTTTCATTAAGATGTGCTTTAATGTCTTTAACATACTCTTCGGCAACTTCTGAGATGTGAACCAATCCGGTCTGGCCATTAGAAAGTTGAACGAAAGCTCCAAAATTGGTAATGCCAGAAACCTTTCCCTCAACGATTTTACCTACTTCAACGAGCATAAATTTAATAATCCTCCTGATTATATAAAGTAATATGATTATATAACATATGCCGTTCTAAGTCAAGTATCAACCCAAATTGAGCATAAAAACAAAAGACATTTATGATAATAAACTTATTTGTTATTGTCAACAAAAACCCGTTCTCCATGCTTAACCATACCAAGCATATCTCTTGCTATCTTTTCAACACTTTCATTAGAATTAATCTCTTCACTCTGTTTTTTAAGTCTTGCGTTATTCTCTTCCTCTGCCTGAATTTTAGAATCAATTCCGTCTATTTGAGCCTGTTTTGCATAAAGAACACCCTGTTGATTTACCAATAGATAAATCAAATATGCAAGGGCAGCAAAAAAAACTATTGTTCCAAATTTAGACTTTTTTCTTTTGTTCATAAAGCTACTCTCCCTCAACACTAAAAGCACAGTTTATATTTATTCTTCTAAAAAGTATGTTTGGGTCAGACCTTTTTAGAGTATATGTCGTCTATTTATCTCAATGGAACTTGCTTTTTTGCGCAAGCACCGTTGAAATATGCATATAATATTATTTATTCTACGGAGTTTAGGAAAATCCTCCTATATTTTTTCAATTATTCTTTTTATTTTGCTATTGTAAAGTACATTTATCTGTTTATACGTGCCTATTAGCAGAATATTAAATCTTTTTTATAATATTCTTAAACCTTTTTTTCCAAATTTTAAACTTGCCTATGTTATCTTTACCTAATCTGCGGGCTCTCCCGAAAACTTTTCCCAAACTATTATAGACTATTTTGGCAGGTACTTTCAATATCTTAAAGATAATTTTAAAAGGAAATAATATTATACTGAAAGCAGTTACAAAGAACTTATAAACTACCCTTATTGTAAACAGAAATACTGTCATTATAATTTTACTGAGAAGCAGAGAGTACAAAATTATACCTATAACAGCTCCTATAAGTAAATATCCTCTTAGCTCCCCATCATTACTTATATAAACGACAGCAAAAAGTACCAGGGACACTAAAATCCAGTATATAAAATCCTCGAAATATACAATTATATTACTTGACTTTATAGCCTTCCTTCTAATCCTGAAAACATCATAGATAAAGGCTATAATCATTCCCCCCAGCACACAACACAAAAAAACATATGCTTGATTACTAATAGAAACAAACAATTTGATCACTTATCCTCTATCTAAACATTTTGGAAAAGAAGCCCATACCTTTAGATCTTGAACTTTCACTATCATTGTATTCGCAGCTGACAATATACCCCTCAATGCTAAGTTCTGAATTGTCTATACTCAATTTGTTGATATGTAAGTCTTCACCACATACAATAAGTACACCTAACTCTGTTTCTATCTCTACAGTTTCATCATCAAAACTTCTTACTTTAAGAACTCCAGATAGGCTAAGCTTCTCCCTATTCTCCATTATAAGATTTTGAGAAGTTTGCCTTGATATTTTCTTATCCTCATTCATTTCAATCCCTCCTGCATTTGTATATATGCGTGCATCTTAATAACATTAATGTTATTTGGCACTAACTTAATTGAATTAAGTATACTTATAATATTTATGCATGTACCAACCCAAAAATACCTATTCGCAAAAAAGAATATCCCAACATTTAGAATATTCTTCAATAAAGTATTTCAGATTAAATTTTCGGATTTTGAAATTGGATTTTATAGAATTGTAAACATTTCTTTTGAATCGGCTTTGAGAACATGCTCACTTATCGACGTGACTTCCACTTTGGTATTGCTGTTTCCAAACTGAATCTCAATAATATCCCCTACTTTGATTTCTGAACCTGGCTTTGCAACCTTATCATTTATTTTCACACGCCCTTGTTCGCAGGCCTCGTTTGCCAAAGTACGCCTTTTGATAAGTCTTGATACCTTAAGATACTTGTCTATTCTCATAACTTATTCCCCCCTGTAGTGCTTACTTATTAAAACCACAACCATAAAAAGGCTTCTTTTAAAAAGAAGCCTTTTATTCTTTGTCATATATGCAAACTATTTGTTGACTAAATCCTTCAATCCCTTACCAACCTTAAAGATTGGAGCTTTTGTTGCAGGAATATTGATTTCTTCTTTAGTTTGTGGGTTTCTGCCCTTTCTTGCTGCTCTTTCTCTTACTTCAAATGAGCCGAAGCCTACTAATTGGATTTTGTCACCTTGTGAAAGAGCCTCTTCTACACTTTCTATAAAAGCATTAAGCGCCTTTTCTGCATCCTTTTTTGACAAATCACCTTTTTCTGCCATACTTGCAACTAAATCTGTCTTATTCATTGTTCAATCCTCCTAATAATTATTATATATTTTTTATTTTTTTGAAACTCTATGTTTCAGCTGCAAAATTATCAATTTGTAATAACTTTATCAAGCAAGTTCTTTATATTCTACGTTCTACGCAAATCTCCTCCTTCTGTTTTAATAATTTATCAAAAAATTTTTTTAAATATGTATTTTTGACTTGTTCCATAGCTCGTCCATTTCTTCTAAAGACATATCTTGAAGGCTTTTGCCTTCCTTTTTGCTTTCTGTTTCAATATACTCAAACCTTTTGATGAACTTATTTATTGAACCCGTTAAGGCAAGTTCCGGTTGTACTTTTAAAAATCTGGACAAATTTACTATGGAAAATAATACATCCCCTAGCTCATCATTTATTCTTTCCACATCTTTACTTTTATATACATCCTTCAATTCATCTATTTCTTCGTCTACCTTTTTCAGCACATCTTCAACATTATCCCAATCAAACCCAACCTGGGATGCCTTTTGTTGTACCTTATAACTTCTCATTAAAGCTGGAAGATTTGAAGGAACATCCTTAAGTACACCTGTCTGGCTTTCAATACCCTTCTCCTTCTTTTTTATCTCTTCCCAATTTACCAGAACATCATCAGCAGTCTCAGCCTTAGCTTCGCCAAAAACATGTGTGTGCCTTAAAACCATTTTCCTGCATATGCCCGTTATTACATCCTCAATTGTGAAATTCCCCTCTTCTTGAGCTATCTGTGCATGAAAAACAACTTGCAGCAATAAGTCTCCAAGTTCTTCATTAAGCCTCTTTTTATCATTCAAGTCAATAACCTCAAGAACCTCATAGGTTTCCTCAATCAGATACTTTTTTATACTTTCATGAGTCTGTTCCCTATCCCACGGACATCCGTTTTCACTTCTTAATAGCTTCATAATATCTACCAAATCAGAAAATGTATATTTATCCTTTAGCATAAAACCCGCTCCCTTAAAGCTTTAATAATTTATATAGTGTATTTGCGTATCCAGTTCATTTAAAATCTAATTTCCAATTATCCATTAATTATACTGTTAATAAGGATGCACATGCTTTGTTTATAATACTTTGTGCATTCTTTATAAGTAATTATACCACTAATTATTAAACTTCATTAGTAAATCTGGTATTTTTGTCTACATTTTTTTAATTTTGAATATTATATAGTAGACATAAATATCCAGCTATAAAGATTAATAAATACTTACCTTGCTTATTTGATGCGAAATAGCGCTCAAATAAATTTAATACTTTTACATTCTGGTTCATGAAAAAGGAGGAATTAATCCATGTACATGTATGTGTGTCCATTTATGATAAGAGCTGCGTACAAAATTGTCATAAATACAAGCGCTCGAAATCTAACCCTATATAAAGATGAAAAATGGTTTATGTCCTTTCCTGTTGCTGTGGGTAAACCTTCCACACCCACACCCAAAGGCACCTACCGTATAATAAATAAGGCCGTAAATCCCGGAGGACCATTTGGGGCAAGGTGGCTTGGCCTTAGTATACCGTCGGGAGGATATGGTATCCACGGTACAAATGACCCATCTTCGATAGGAAAGGCTGTTTCTCACGGGTGTGTCCGGATGCATAACAATGATGTCATCACTCTATATAATATAGTATCCGTTGGGACTACTGTTGAGATTATTTAAGGCAGTTTAAAACATTAGAAGCTAAAAGGCATTTGACCATACTTTAATTTCAAAAAATCCTCAAATTAAGTCTTGGAGGAGTAACATCTAGACCTGCTTGAATATAACCATTTTCTGACCAAATCATTTTAATAAAAATAACAGGTAATCCATAAGGCTACCTGTTATTTTTACAATACAAAGTTATTGTCATTTTACCTCTAAGTAAAAAAAGATTTATCATTAACTTTTGTATTTACTGTTCCATTTGCTTTCCAAGGAACCCTGCTGCTGTCTGTGCTAATTTAGCTTCCACTTCTCCCATCCGTACATTCGGGTCTGTTGACAAGAACATAACTGCACCAATAGGATCCCCTTCTGAGATTATTGGAGAAACTACCTGCGATGAATACCTTCTTTCTCCGTTTTCATCCGCTAAAATCGTAATTGTCTTTTCTTCAGGAGCTTTAACAACCAAAGTAGTTTTTTCTTCAATAATTTTTTCCACATCAGAACTTAATGACTTTTCAAGAAACTCCTTTTTGGATGCACCTGAAACAGCAATTATAGTATCTCTATCGGAAATACATGTTATATGTCCGCTTGTCTTGTGAAGTGACTCTGCATACTGAGCAGCAAAATCACTTAGTTCACCGATAGGTGAATACTTCTTTAATATAACTTCGCCTTCTCTATCAGTAAATATTTCTAGAGGATCTCCTTCTCTTATTCTCAAAGTCCTTCTAATCTCTTTTGGAATAACTACTCTGCCTAAATCGTCTATTCTTCTAACTATTCCGGTAGCCTTCAATGTGTTTTACCTCCTTTTACAGTTAATTTATAGTACAGTTTTATTATTAATTATTTATTGGTTTTTTATACATAACAGGTGAATTATGATAACTGAAAAAATGAAGTCAAAAAAAAGACTGGAATATCCAGCCTTTGAGTACTTGATGAATTTACAAAGCAAATGCACAAAATCTCGGTGGCTAAACGCTCCCGAGATTTTATTATTTTACTTTATATTTATTTTGTTATAAATACTATCATTTTTCTTAACATCATATTGAGATTCTTTCTTCCAATTCTCCAATCTCTCCAAATACTTCTGAGTTTCAACGGCCTCTTTGACTTTGTCTTTAACCTCATCATAGGTTGTTCTGTCTTCCACTTTTACAACGAAATAGCCATATTGTGTTGTCAATATATCAGTATCCCCAATTTTATGTTCAAGAGCCCATTCCTGAAAACCCGGTATATTTGTATTACTATTACTTGTGACTTCAAATAAACCCTTGTTATCTTTGACTGTTGTATCATCAGACAGATCAACAGCAAGTTTTTCTGCATCTCCGCCAGCTTTAATCTTTTCCAAAACGTCATCTGCTTGAGCTTTTTTATCTTTTTTCTCCTGTTCAGTAAATTCCTTCCCTGTTTGAAGGTCTACTGTGGCAAACATGATACGCCTTACTGATACTGTATCAACAGCACTTGCACTTTTTTTATAATAATCCTTCATTTCAGTTTCTGATACACTAAAAGTAGGAAGCTCTCCTTCAACATATTTATATACCAGCATTAGATCCTTAAGTATATTCTCATACCTGTCATAACCTATATTGTAGGTTTTCTTGAATTCTTCCTCTCCTAGTTTATCTCCGCCGTAATTACTTGACATGCCACTCTTGATATTGTCTAGTGTTGATTTTACGTCCTTAAGATCTCCTTCTTCCAACTTCAAACCTTTTTCTTTTGCTTTTATATATTGAATTTTAAACTCCTTTGCGCTGTCAAGTGCCTGTTGTTTTGCATAATCCCTTGCAGGTACTCCTTCAACCTTTGTGTTCCAAAATTCATTAAGAGCAGTTTCACTGGTCTTATCAACATTGGCATTAGTCTCCATTTCGGTCTTTGTTGATCCAAGGAAGAAGTTAAACTCATCAGTTGTAATCTTTTCACCCTTTATTGTAGCTACATAATTCGTCGAATTTACGTAATACAGCCAACCTGCTACTGCCAGCAATAAAACTAATATTGATGCAAAAATAATAATTGTCTTTTTGTTTTTCTTATTTTTTGTCAACGTACCCTCTCCTTACATTTTAGAATAGCTAATGGTTTCTAAATATAAAAGATATAGCTATATACTATTATAATAAATTATAAACATTACTTCAATTTAATAATGTCTTGTAACATAATCTTAATATTATCCAGAAAATTTTCCCTTTTAATATCTGTTACCCGGTATGTGATATAAGGCTTATTGCTTGCTGTAAATAAAAGCTTCCGCTTGTATTTTTCCATAAGTTTCCCAAGCACTTCAAAATTAATATGCTTATCATCTATAAATTGAAATATAACAGTATCATTTTTTTCCTGTACGGATGAAAAACCACAGTTCATCGCCAATGTCTTAATATGAGCTATCTTTATAAGATTTGACACCGGCACAGGAATATTTCCGTAACGGTCTATAAGTTCATCCTCCACATCCAGAGCATCCTGTTCATCCTGTATGGAAGCAATTCTCTTGTACATTTCGATTTTTTCATTTTCAGAACTAATGTAACTGTTATCTATATAGGCACTCAGGTTCACATCTATTGAGATTTCAACCTCTTCCTCGTTGGATTTACCGCTTAATTCATTTACAGCCTCTGATAAAAGCCTACAGTACATATCATACCCAACCAAATCAATATGTCCATGTTGCTGGGCACCAAGAAGGTTTCCTGCTCCTCTTATCTGCAAATCCCTCATCGCTATCTTGAAGCCCGACCCAAACTCAGTAAACTCCTTAATCGCCTGAAGCCTTTTCTCTGCTATTTCCGAAAGGACCTTATCCTTTTTATAAGTAATATAGGCATATGCCATTCTGTTGGATCTGCCTACCCTGCCTCTAAGCTGGTAAAGCTGTGCCAACCCCATCTTATCCGAATCTTCAACTATAATAGTATTTACATTGGGCATATCAAGGCCAGATTCAATAATTACAGTACATACAAGAACATCATACTCGCCATTGATAAACCTGAACATAATATCTTCAAGTTCCGACTCGTTCATCTGCCCATGCGCTACTGCAATTCTGGCATCCGGAACCATGTTTTTAATCTCTGCCGCCTTTACGTTAATCGATCGCACACGGTTATACAAGTAGAATACCTGCCCGTTTCGCGCCATTTCCCTGTTGATTGCCTCTTTTATTACTTCATTGTTGTGTTCCATTACATAGGTCTGAACAGGGTATCTTTCCTCCGGTGGATCTTCTATAGTGCTTATATCCTTTATTCCCACCATAGACATATGGAGCGTCCTTGGAATAGGTGTTGCAGTCAATGTCAGAACATCAACATTTGCACGCATGTTCTTGATTTTTTCTTTGTGCATAACTCCAAAACGCTGCTCCTCATCTATTACAAGAAGTCCTAGATTCTTAAATGCTATATCCTTCTGCAAAAGCCTGTGTGTACCGATTAATACATCAACCATACCAGCTTTTACGTCTTTTAAGATATGCTTTTGTTCTGTCTGAGTTCTGAAGCGGCTCACCATTTCTACCGTAACAGGAAAATCTTTCATACGTTCCTTAAAGTTGTTATACTGCTGCTGTGCCAATACAGTTGTAGGAACAAGATACGCAACCTGTTTTCCATCCATTACTGCTTTAAATATGGCTCTAATGGCTACCTCTGTTTTTCCGTAACCAACATCCCCACACAAAAGCCTATCCATAGGTTTATTAGATTCCATATCCCTTTTAATTTCTTCTATACATTTTAACTGATCATCAGTTTCCTGATAGGGAAATTGCTCTTCAAACTGCTTCTGCCAAATTGTATCACTTCCGAAGGCATGCCCTTCTGAAGCTTCTCTCATTGCATACAGCTTAATAAGCTCTTCTGCCAACTCCTTAAGTGATTCCTTGGCCTTTGTCTTGGTCTTTATCCAATCAGAACCTCCAAGCTTGCTAAGCTTAGGAGACTTTCCCTCCGAGCCGATATATTTCTGGATAATGTCAAGCTGATTTGTAGGTACGTAGAGAAAAGCATCATCCTGATACTGGATCTTTAAATAATCTTTCTTAATATTCTCTACAACCAATTGCTCAATCCCAATATATTTTCCTATACCATGAGATTGGTGAACCACAAAGTCACCAATATTGAGGTCAGTAAAGACATTTATCTTCTTTCCTTTACTCTTATTTACCCCGCGTTTTTTTAGCTTCCTATCCTGACCAAAAAGTTCCTTGCCGCTAACTACAACAAATCCCATTGACAAGTATTCAAAACCTTTGTTAAGACTCCCATGGGTTATAATTACCTGACCCGGCAAAATCCCATCTTTAACCTCATCAATATACACCGATTCAATATCTTTAGTTCTTAAGGTATCTGCCAGCATTTCCCCTCTGCTTTTAGTTCCAGCTAAAATCAATACTCTGCTGTTTTTACCCTTCCAGTATTTTATATCGTCCACTATGAGCTCAAGGTTTCCCTGATATGAATTTAGAAGCTTTGATGCGATATTATACTTTTGACTGCCTGAAGCAAGTATTTCATCAGACATTATAGTATTAAAATAAATTGATTTATGCGTTTTCAATTTACCCCATATATAGTCAAATTCAAAGTAGATATCAAAACAGCCGGGAAGCAGATGACCTTTTTCCAATAGGCTTTTGCACATTTCCCTGTTCTCTGCTAAAATGTTTTCAACCCTCTGCTCAAATCTTTTGGGTTCATCAAAGAAAACAAGTATATCATCATCTATATAATCAGTTAATAATGAGGGACTTTCTATAATATACGGAATGTATTTGTCCATCCCCGGAAAATAGCATTCTTCTTTAAACTTATCAATATCATGGCTTATTCTTTCATCAATCTTGTCTAAATAGTCCTGCTTGGCTTTTGAACCAATCTTCCCTTTATGGGCAATAAGGTCATTTTGAATTCCAGAAATCATTCTTTCAAGATCTGACGGTTCATATATAATCTCCCTAGCAGGCAAGATATCGACATTTTCAACCTTTTCCACAGATCTTTGTGACAGTACGTCAAAAGTCCTAATTGAGTCAATTTCATCGTCAAACAGCTCTATACGAAAGGCACTATCGTAATTTACCGGGAAAATATCTATTATACCCCCCCTTATAGCAAACTGGCCTTTACCCTCGACTGTAGTGACTCTCTCATACCCTATGGACACCAACTTTTGAATTATTAAAGCAAGATCAATCCTCTTATCATAGCAGAATTTCAAACAACTGGATAAGAAGAGCTCTTTTCTTATCAACTTATGGCATAAAGCCTCCGCACTGGTTACAATAAATCTGTAATCATGTTTTACAATCCTGTCTAAAGCCACTATCCTCTCATAGACAGAATCGTAGCTTTTAGCTTCAATATCATGAAGCATTACTTCCTTTGAAGAAAAGAGGATTACATCCTTTTCAAAGAAATATACAAGATCATCATATATTTTCCTGGCCTGAAGCTCATTATAAGCAACTATTATCCCTTTGCTGTTTAAATGGCCGCAAATGGCATATGCAATATGGGCTTTCTGGCTTTCAGAAGGTCCAGTTATCGATGTAGGAAGTTCTCCCCTTTTTATATTGTCCAGAGCATCGCTGTACTCTTTTGACTCAAGCAGTGGGTCTATCAAATACTCTCTGATTTTTAAATTATCCATAGCTCATCCTTAAGGCGTTTTAATGCATAGTTTTTATTTAGTATTAAACCTGTTCATTGCATTATCGACACCTGATTTTATAATAGTTTCTACTGCACCTACAGCATTTTCAATTGCTTCCTCCACATTTTTTCTCTCGTCAGGAGAAAACTTGCTTAAAACAAAATTAGCCAGATCCCATCCTTGAGGCGGCTTATCTACGCCAATTCTTATCCTTGGAAAATCGTCCGACTGTATCTGGTATATTACAGACCTCATGCCATTATGTGTTCCCGCGCTTCCTTTAGGTCTAACCCTTAGCTTTCCCACAGGAAGGTCAATGTCATCGTATACTATTATAATATTTTCTACAGGAATTTTGTACCACTCCATTATTTCCCGAACACTTTCCCCACTTAAGTTCATAAAAGTTTGAGGCTTAACCAATATAACCCTGGCCCCCTCAATAGTCCCATCGCCAATAACTGCCTTGTGCTTTACTTTCGTCACAGCAATATTATGTTTTTTTGAAAGCCGGTCAATGGTATCAAACCCTACATTATGCCTGGTATTATCATACTTCGTTCCGGGATTTCCCAGACCAATAACTACAAACAGATCCTCCAAAATGCTGCACCTCTCATCATAAAATAATTGCCTCCCTAAAGTCTATAAAGCTTATAAGGAGGCATTTACACCAAGTACTTCGGAATAATTTGGCGCTAATTAACATAATTTTTAATGTAATAGATAAATTCTATTAATCAGCTATACAGAATAATTATGAATCCTGTTGAGTAAACAAAGAACTTATAGATATATCTCCATAAATTCTTTCAATCGCTTCAGCAAATACTGAGGCAACAGAAAGTGAAACAAGTTTCGGTATCTTTTTCTCCTCTGAAAGCGGAATGGTGTTAAGCATTACCAGTTCCTTCATATGAGAGTTATTTATTCTTTCAATTGCCGGACCTGACAGTACACCATGAGTACAACAAGCATATACTTCCTTAGCACCTATTTCTAAAAGAGCATTAACGGCATTTACTATTGTACCTCCTGTATCAATAAGGTCATCAACCAAAATAACTCTCTTATTATTTACATCTCCGATTATATTCATAATTTCACAGACATTTGCCTTTGGACGTCTTTTATCAATAATCGCTAAAGGAACCTCCAACCTTTCTGCAAACTTTCTTGACCTTCCAACACTACCTACATCCGGGGATACTACAACAACATCACTTGTATCCTCGAATTTCTCCTTAAAATAGCTTGCCAAAATTGGCACCCCTACTAAATGGTCTACCGGTATGTCAAAAAATCCTTGAAGCTGAGGCGCATGCAAGTCCATAGTCAATACCCTGTCAGCACCTGCGGTTGTCAAAAGATTTGCTACCAACTTTGCGGATATCGGATCTCTCGCCTTTGCTTTTCTATCTTGTCTTGCGTAGCCAAAGTATGGCATAACCGCAGTTATTCTACCTGCAGATGCTCTTTTTAAAGCATCTATCAAAATCAGCATATCTACAAGATTGTCATTTGCTGGCGGACAAGTAGATTGGATTAGAAATACATCCGAGCCTCTTACTACCTCCTCAATATGGATAGCTGACTCTCCATCACTAAATTTGCCCACCTTTGCCAAACCAAGCGGAAGTCCTATTTTTTCTGCGATTTCTTCTGCCAGTGCTCTATTAGAGTTACCAGCAAAAATTTTGATATCCTTTCCATGCAAATTCATCTTATGTTCCCCTTCTCATAAAAAATTTATGGAAATATGAAATATAACTCCCACTACTTTTTCATGTAACTCATTTGATACCAGTAAAAACCTCAAGGGCGTAAAGCCCTACTCGATTTTAGGATATTTGCTTTGCAAACTCCTCAAATAAACCACGTAAAAAGTGGAAGTAACATTTCACACATTCCTTATATGTTAATTTAAAATTTTAGTCGTTTCGTGACATACCCTTTTTAACAACCCAGTCCTCTTTTACAACCTGGCGCGCTCTTGCTATAGCCAATGAGTTTTCTGGTACTTCCTCAGTAATGGTTGATCCTGCAGCAACATAGGCATTGCTTTTTACCTCAACAGGAGAAACAAGATTAACATTACATCCGACAAAAGAATTGTCCCCTATTTTGGTTTTATTCTTCTTTTTGCCATCATAATTGACTACTACAACACCACAACCAAGGTTAACATTTTTCCCAATCTCTGCATCACCAACATAAGTAAGGTGAGACAATTTAGTCTTATCGCCTATAATTGATTTCTTTACCTCTACAAAATCTCCTATTTTAACCTTCTTGCCTATGGTGCTTCCAGGCCTTATATAGGCAAATGGTCCAACCGTAGTATTATCACCTATTGAGCTTTCGAGCACAACAGAATTCTTTACCTCAACACCGTTTGCTATTTTTGAATCTACAATACGGCTTGCCGGACCTATAATGCAGTCTTCTCCAATTACTGTACCTTTCTCAATTATGCTTGAGGGATATATTACAGAATCCATACCTATTTGCACATCAACATCAATGTAGGTAGAACTAGGATCAATTATTGTAACCCCATTCTTCATGTGATTTACCAAAATCCTCTTTCTTAGGATTTCACTTGCCATTGAAAGCTGTACCCTGTCATTTATTCCAAGAATTTCATTACTGTCTTCTACTTTTACAGCCCCAACCTTAAGACCCTTTCTAATCAATATTTCTATAGTGTCAGTCAAATAGTATTCTCCCTGGCTGTTATTATTGCCAAGTTCTCCTAATGCTGACTCCAGATCCTTTATATTGAAACAGTACATTCCCGAATTAATTTCGTTTATGATTTTTTCTTCTTTTGAAGCATCCCTGTCCTCAACTATTTTCAGTACATTACCGCTAACATCTCTCACAATTCTTCCATAACCAGCAGGATTTGAAAGCTCTGCAGTTATAACAGTAGCTGAATTATTGTTTTCCCTATGAATTTTAAATGTATTGGAAATTGTTTCAGATGTAATTAGAGGTGTATCTCCACATAGTACCAAAACCTGACCATCTTTTCCCTTAAAATATTGTTCTGCCTGCATTACAGCGTGCCCTGTTCCTAACTGTTTATCCTGATAAGCATAAAGAACATCGTTGCCCATACTTTCTTTTACATCCTCTGCTTTATGCCCTACTACAATTACTGATTCATCAACACCTGCATCCCTGACCGACCGATAAACCCAGTCAATTAGCGTCAGCCCACATGCTGTGTGTAAGACTTTCGATTTCTTGGATTTCATCCTTTTTCCTTCACCGGCGGCAAGTATCACTGCCATCAAGTGTCCCATCTATTACTTCCTCCTTTAAGGTATCTTCAATAAAAACTTTACATTCAGCGTTCCAAAAATCTTGGCTTAATAAGCTTTTTCAAGCAAATGTGCAAAACGCAATTTTTTCGAAACACCCTTATAGGAAATATAAAGATTTCAAACCAATATATATTTTCTCACGTTTCAGCTTACTTTTCAACAGCAAAATACATAAAAGATATTACTAAAAACCAGTAAAAAATCGTCAAAAACACGCATTATGGTTAAACAATTAATAATTAATCCTTTTTAAGGACCATTCTATAAATTGTTTTACCTTTTCAAATTATTATTCAATAATTTGAAATAAAATTAATGCGCTGTTTTTCACGATTTTTAAAAATAAAATATTCTAATAATATCTTATTATAGATCTTCGCCTTGATCAGTATCTCCGGCATCACCATTATTGGAAATAAATTCATACTTGTCCAGAATAGCGCTTTGGATTTTGCCCCTGGTTTCAGCGTTTATTGGATGGGCAATATCTCTAAATTCACCGTCTGGAGCCTTCCTGCTAGGCATAGCAATAAATAGCCCATTTTGACTTTCAATAATCTTAATGTCATGAACAACAAACTCGTTATCAAAAGTCACAGATACAACTGCCTTCATTTTGCCCTCGGAGTCAATTTTTCTTACACGAACATCGGTAATTTCCATAAGATGTTACCACCTTCCGTTAAATTGTGTGTTGCAAGTGAATGAACTTTAAGATATTGCTTCATTAGACGCATTAAATACCGCTTTCTTGAAAGTAACATTTTAAAGTACATCTAATTAATCATGTAATATTATATATTCGCTATTTTTTTTGATTTTCCTTCTTATTTTCTAATCATTTTTATTTTTTCTTAAACGTTATCCAATTTAGATGAAAAACATCCTTTAAAATTATTCTCAGAGTTTTTCATCTATAGGATTTGCCTTTATAAATCTTATTATTCATAATAAAATATTACTAATTTTGTCTATTTGTAATTTAAAGGTGAAACTTCTAAATCAATTACATTCTGCCTTTACTAGGTTTTATATCTATAATTTTCTCATCATCGTCAACAACATTAAGCGTTAAAAGCGACATATAATTTTCAACAAGTTTTTTTAAGGGTTCTACTGTTTCAATAAGAACTCCAATTCCCGCAACTTCACATTCAAACTCTTTTGCAAGTTCAATTATTCCTTTTGCGGTTCCTCCGCCTTTCATGAAGTCATCAATGAACAATAGTCTGGAGTTTTTCTTCAAAGCCCTGATTGAAAGTATCATAGTCTGAATTTTTTTAGATGATCCCGATACATAATTTGTATTAACGGAAGCACCATCAGTAGCCTCACTGTTATGCCTTACTATAACGAGTGGAACATTAAGATATTTTGCAACAGCAAAAGCCAAAGGTATTCCCTTAGTTTCAACCGTTACTACATAGTCTATTCCCCTCCGAAAGAAATGTCCGGCAAATATGCGCGCAATATCATTAACAATCTTTGGATTATAGATTATATCAATCATATACAAATAGCCACCTGGAAGTATTCTTTGAACATTGGAAAGATCAGCACAAAGATTATCAAGTATCTTCAACGACTTTCCCTTGCTAAATCCAGGCATAAATCTCACACCGCCCTGTGCACCAGGAATCGTCTCAATGCTGCCTATATCAAGCTTTGACAGTAAATTTTGCACAATATCTATATCCTCGCTGATAGTAGACTTTGCAGAATTAAGCATTTCTGTAAAGCTCCCCAAAGTCAAAATTTCCCCTGGTGAATCCGTCAAACGTTTCAGCAGCAATGCAATTCTCTCATTCCTATTGATCTTATCCATTATAAACCCCCATATTAAATCTACATAAGTTTTTCAACTTATAAAATATAACTATCAGCTTTTTGGAATATATTATACTATAGAAGAGAAAATTATTTAAGGGTTTTTATCAATGTTTAAAATTATATTATTTGGTTTTATACTTATAATATTGTAAATAATTTCATATAATAGTAAATGAAGGCCAAAATTATTGATAATTATTTGGAAATACTCGAATTTAAAGTGCATAATTCAAAAAATATATTCGTTTTTTATATTATGTATATTATAATATAATTCGGTATGATATGAATCGAAAATAATAGTTCTATCATAGAATAAGGAGTGTTAATATTGGAACAGATAAACCTTTTAGATTCAAAGAATATAAAAACTGTCCACTTCATAGGTATCGGAGGAATCAGTATGAGTGGACTCGCGGAAATACTTAAAAATATCGGATACACAGTTTCCGGTTCGGATATGAAAGCCTCCAATATGACCGAAAAACTTGAAAGAGATGGCATTAAAATACACATTGGTCATAGTGAAGAAAATATAGATAATTGCGATTTGGTAGTATATACAGCCGCTGTAAAAGAAAATAACTCTGAACTTGTAAAAGCAAGGCAACTCGGCATAACAACAATTGAAAGAGCTGTACTGTTGGGCCAGATTATGAAGAAGTATCCCTTCAGTCTTGCCATATCAGGAACACATGGCAAAACAACAACTACTTCCATGGTGTCAATGATTATGTTAGAGTCAAACCTTGATCCGACAATCCACATTGGGGGAGAACTGGATGCTATAGGTGGGAACACAAGGATCGGAGGCAATAAGTATTTTATTACAGAAGCCTGTGAGTATGTGGAGAGTTTCCTCAAATTTTACCCTACTTTAGCAATTGTACTTAATATTGAGGAAGATCACCTTGATTATTTCAAGGACATAAATCATATAAAGCAAGCTTTCCTAAAGTTTATGAACCTGGTACCGAAAGACGGCTATATAATTGCATGTGCTGACGATGAAAATGTGTCATCAATTCTAAGTCAGATCTCAACCAATGTAGTCACCTATGGAATTAATTCCACCAATGCGACTTGGACTGCGCGTAATATTGAATTTGACGATTCGGGATGCGCATCTTATGATCTTATAAAAAGCGGTCAAAAAGTAGCTGCAATAAAACTTAGAGTGCCGGGTATTCACAATGTAAGCAACTCTATAGCAGCAGCTGCTGCCTGCTATACTCTTGGCTGTGACATTAAAGATATAGAACATGGTTTGGAAGCTTTTACGGGTACACATAGACGCTTTGAAGTAAAGGGCGTAGTCGAGAATATAAAAGTAGTAGATGATTACGCACACCATCCCTCCGAAATTAAAGCAACCTTGAAAGCTGCCAAAAGCACCAATCACACTAAAATTTGGTGTGTATTCCAGCCGCATACTTATACTAGAACCAAACTTCTATTGGACGAATTTTCAGAAGCATTCTCTGATGCAGATGAAGTAATAATTTCAGACATTTACTCTGCCCGTGAAATTGATACTGGTGAAATCCATTCGAATGTTTTGTCTCAAAGAATAAATGCAAAAAGTAATAATTCAATATATAAACCGGATTTTAATGCTATTGTAGAATACCTCAAAGAAAATGCCTCATCTGGTGACTTGGTTATAACAATGGGCGCTGGTGACGTATATAAGGTTGGAGAAATGTTTTTAAAAGAAAAGGATATTGCACCAATTAGCTGATAAATAGTATTCTCATCAAACAATAAAAAGTGGCTTATGCCACTTTTTTATTTCCCCTCTTTCGAACGAAGTGAAAGGGTCAAAAGTATTGGTACTCGAAGTCCCAGAGTTTTTATTTGAGAAATTTGCAAATCAATAGTCAATGTTCAAAATCCAATAGGCTAATTATCCTTGGTATTCTTATTTGGATCCACCATTGCAAACTTTATTTCACCTTCACAAGCCACATCGCCATCAACTGTAGCACGAACTTTTACCTTACCCATTCCCATTTTAAAAACCAGGAATTCCGCCTCAAGCTTTAACGTATCACCCGGTACCACCTGTCTTCTAATTTTCATTCCATCAATTCCGGTAAACACCCCAAGTTTCCCTTTGTTTTCTTCCATTAAAAGCCCCGCTACACACGCCGTCTGAGCAAGCGCTTCAACAATTAGTACTCCCGGCATTATTGGGTTTCCTGGAAAATGGCCTTGAAAAAATGGCTCATTTGCTGTTACATTCTTTATCCCTACCGCTCTCTTCCCAGGTTCAACTTCCAATATCTTATCCACCAAAAGGAATGGATATCTGTGAGGAATGATACTTTGAACATCTATATTGGTCAACATGTCAATACCCCCTAATTAACTTTTTTCTTTATTGTAAATTAATTCTCTATTATTATCATTAAATTGTCAATACACAATTTCCAACGATAGGATTCTGAGTAAAATTTCAACTATTCCATAACTCTTACCACCAATGCACCGCCTAGAGGTCTTTCTTTACCATCAAATGAAGGTTTGTTGACGATTTTGCCTTTCAAAATCATCTCAGTAGAAGCTCCTCCATCAAGCATGGCAGCATCTTTAACTCCATAGTCTATAAGAATATCAGCCAATTCCTTTGCTGAAACACCAATGCTATAACCCGGCTGACGCCCATCTACTGTCATTAGCACCACAACTCCGTCCTTCTTAATTCCAACAACTGTCCTAGGATCACGATTAGTCAGGAGGCCAACCCAATCATCCCTATCTGGAGCAACTGATTTTCCATCTTTTACGATCCAACTTCCACACTCATAAGCCTGCATACCTTGCTCAATTTCAGGTTTGCAGACCATTTCAATACTATCTCCATGTTTTATAGGAAATTCGCCATAAGCATAACTATAGGGCTCATAAAAGGTCAAAACCATCCCTTTCTCAGGAATAGGCGTAGGATCTATAGTTTTAATTACTTTTATGACTTTATTACCTTCAATAACAACTGAAGTATTGGAAACTGCAGCCCTGTTATCTCTCCCAAAATCATGTGTATACAAAACAATATTTCCAGGCTTCCCAATGCGGTTAATATCAGATACTTTTACTTTTTCTCCATTGTGAAGCATATATATTTCAGTATTTATTTTACTTAATTCTGCTTTATTACCTTTCACCGTAAATACAGGAAAATTGCCGCTGGACTTCGTTAATATTCTTCCATCAATTACTACCATTCCCGACGGATCCCCATATTCATAAAAAAATCCCGCATTAACAGCTGCATAGGCTTTACTTTTTGACGCAATTTTACTTAGCTCTTCAAAACCAAATAAACTTTCATGTGAAAGTGCAGGAGCAATTTCTACTTTTCCTGTACTTAAGTTAATTTCAAGCATATCAATTTCCTGTTTATTATTATTAATTGAAGTGCTAATATGACTATATTTTACAGGCAACTGAGAGTCCTCTTTCTTAATGGTTTTGGGCTCCTCAACACCATTTTTTTGATTTAATGCATAAAAATTAAATAAAAAGTGTCCCAAGCCTATAGCTACCAGGGACACAATTAATGTTACCGCAATAATACTCTTTTTACGATCAGTCAATTAATTCTACTCCTTTATCCTACTCACTTGGGAATGCTGAAAATAGAATTTCGGCTATTCCTATTACTTATCTGATTTAAGCTGATGTGAGAGCTGCTTGTACAGTTGTTCTCCCAGGCCCATGCTATTTGTTTTGGAAGCTTCCTCAACAATTTGATCATCCAGCATGCTTTCAAAATATTCTGTTCCACTATCTTGAGGAATCAGGGTTGATTTTGATACAGTTGCTTTCATTTGTTTATACATCATGTTAAGAAGCATTCCTTCAAACTCTGTACATACTTTCTTAAGCGCTTCATCGTCTTTTTTTTCTACAGCGTTTTTCAGGCTATCCTCAAAACTCTTGTCACTAACTGTGTTTTTTGTAGTGCTTATTGAATTATCAATATACGTATTACTTATTTTGCCTATATCCATTATAATCACATCCTTAGCTTATTGCCAATATAAAAATTATCTCTTAAGACTATTTGCTATGCCCAGCATATCATCAGCCGTCTGGACCGCCTTTGAATTTATTTCATATGCCCTTTGAGCAACTATCAGCTTTACCATTTCTTCAACTACCTGAACATTGGAAGATTCAATGTAATACTGCTTTACATTGCTAACAGTCCCCATTTCGGCATCCTGAACAGCTTCCCCGGAAGCTGAGTTACTGGCATACAAATTGCTTCCCATGCTTTCTAAGCCTTGCCTGTTGGAGAACTTAACAATACCTATTTTCTGGCCTAAAGGAACCACTACTCCCGTATCATCTGTATAGGACAGTTCCCCAAAATCAGATACAATCAGTTTTGAAACATCGACATCGATATTTATTTCTGCGCCTGTATCATCAAGGACAGGATATCCGTCTGAAGTAGTAAGCTTGTTTCCATCCTCTGAAACACTTATCTTGAAATTACCATCACGGGTATATGCAGTACCTTTTGGTCCTGAAACTGTAAAAAATCCATCCCCATCAATTGCAAAATCCAGAGGATTGTCTGTCTTCTCCAAATTTCCAATCCCAAAGCTTTTAGAAGTAGCTACAATAGATGATCCATGACCAACTTGAAGATTAACAGGTTTTCCGTCCCCATCCATTACCGAAGCCCTATTTAGCGTCTCATAGAGCATATCCTTAAATTCCACTCTTTCCTTCTTATAAGCAGTTGTATTTACATTAGAAAGATTATTTGATATCACATCTACACTAAGTTGTTGTGCTGTCATACCTGAACCTGCAGTCCATAATGCTCTCATCATAAATTCCAATCCTCCTGTCTTGAGCTTTTTAACATTATGATTTATCCTTCATAATATTAAAAATACACTTCACATGCCTTTGGTATAAACACTGATAATTTTATTCGTTTTAACCATTTATACTTTTAATTTTATCTTACAGCTCCAACTTCATTTACAGCTTTTTCGAGAGTTCCATCTAAAGCCTGTATCACTTTTTGGTTTGATTCGTAAGCACGCATTACAGTAATCATATTTATCATTTCATTAACTACATTAACATTTGATTGTTCCAAATATCCCTGCTTTACAACACCGTTAAACTCCTGCTCCTGAGTTTCTTCAGTAGTTTGTATCAGATTTTCACCAAACTTCCTTAGAGTAGAAGTGTCAGTAAAATCCTTTATTGCAAGTTTGTCCACTACTTGCCCATTCTGAACTATTGATCCATCATCTAAAACACTGAAATTCTCGCTTTCTAAAGTAATTGGACCGTCTGTTCCCATAACCATATATCCTTCACTTGTGACAAGCTGCTTTGCTGAATTCAGGCAAAAACTTCCGTCACGGGTATAGTACTCGGTTAGTTCTCCATTCTCAGATGGAACGCCTATGGTAAAAAACGCCGAATCCGAACTACCAATTGCCAAATCCAAGTTATTGCCTGTACTCGCCAATTGTCCGCTGGTATAGTATGTAAACACTTGCCCCACATCATTTCCCAGTTGTACATCTCCAACCTTTCCAGAAGGGTTTAGAGTGCTCTCTGTGTCGTTAACTCTCCTCACCAGGGCATTGGGAAAG
Source organism: Acetivibrio cellulolyticus CD2 (assembly GCF_000179595.2). Classification (NCBI taxonomy): domain Bacteria; kingdom Bacillati; phylum Bacillota; class Clostridia; order Acetivibrionales; family Acetivibrionaceae; genus Acetivibrio; species Acetivibrio cellulolyticus. Next base: position 1,264,941 of record NZ_JH556653.1, read on the forward strand.
CTTTCATAAACAACCGTATCCTTCTTATATCCGTTAGTGCTTACATTGGCAAGGTTATTCGATATTACATCCATTTGTTTGTTGTTAGCATTCATGCTCCAACCGGATGTATATAGTGCTCGAATCATAATTATTCACCTAAACTTCCGCTCTGATTATTTTTCTTATATAATATATCGGACTATAAGATTAGCAGCTTAATAAAAAAAAGAACCAAGTTTGTTAACTTAGTCCTTTTTATTCTCAAGTAATGCTTATTATCTTTGAATAGATCTATTCTCAGCAGCTTCGCTTTGCTCAATTGTTTCAATATTATCCAAAGCCTTTCCAGTACCAATCGCCACACAGGAAATCGCATCATCAGCTACAACTACATTAATACCTGTCTTCTCCTGTATAAGCTTATCCAAGCCGTAAATCAAACTTCCACCGCCTGTCATAACAATACCTCTGTCGCTTATATCCGATGCAAGCTCCGGAGGTGTCTTTTCCAGAACAGAATGAACAGCCTCAACAATACTTAAAATAGGTTCTTCAAGTGCTTCCATAATCTCTGTAGATGTTACTGTTATGGTCTTGGGCAATCCCGATATAAGGTTTCTACCCCTAATATCCATTGTCACTTCCTGCACTCTTGGATAGACAGTACCGATGTTTATTTTTAATTCTTCAGCCGTACGCTCGCCTATCATTATATTGTGCTTTTTCCTCATATATCTTACGATTGCTTCGTCAAATTTATCCCCGGCTATTTTTATAGAACTGCTCACAACTGTTCCGCCAAGAGAGATAACTGCAATATCGGTAGTCCCCCCACCAATATCTATAACCATACTTCCACAAGCTTTTGCAATATCAATGCCTGCGCCTATCGCTGCTGCTATAGGTTCTTCAATTAGATAAGTCCTTCTTGCTCCTGCCTGCATGGCCGCCTCTTTAACAGCTCTTTTCTCAACCTCTGTAACTCCACTCGGCACACAAACAATTATTCTCGGTCTTACCAGTTTGAGTATCCTACTTCCACACACCTTATTTATGAAATGCTTTAACATTCTCTCAGTAATGTCATAATCAGAAATAACACCTTCTCTTAATGGCCTGATAGCAACAATATTACCAGGTGTTCTTCCAAGCATTCGCCTTGCCTCTTCACCTACAGCAAGAAGTTTATTTGAATTTTTATCTATAGCTACAACAGACGGCTCTCTAAGAACTATACCCTTCCCTTTAATATAAACAAGAACGGTCGCAGTTCCAAGATCAATACCTATATCCTGACCAATACCAAACAAAGTGCATCTCCCTTTCGATTAACTGTACTAGTGCTTACTAACATGACAAATTACCAATTAATAAAAATCTAAGAGGCATTCACTACCCCATTTAATTTTAGGACATTTACTTCGCAAATTCATTAAATCATAGTCTAAAAAAATCAACTTCCAATGTTCTTCCCCCATGCATGCGAATCCCGCAACAAGGCAACAGAAAAGAAACTACATGTCATAAATATATTATCATATTATTTTAATAATGCAACTTAATATTTCAACATTTTTGATTTTTCAAGATAAAATAAATAAAAGCCGGTTTCCCGACTTTTATGAGTTAACTAAATTTCGCCTTTATATTTTGCTTTTGTAGCCAATCCACCTCTTATATGTCTTTCAGCTTTGTTTGTATCTAATACAGCTTTTGCTTCTTCTGCCAAAGTTGAGTTTATTTGTACCAAACGATCAGTAACATCCTTATGTACAGTACTTTTACTTATCCCGAATTTTTTCGCTGCCGCTCTGACGGTTGCCTTGCTTTCAATGATGTAATTGGCAAGTTCAACAGCCCTTTCTTCTATATAACCTTTCAATGACCATGCCCCCCTCATATTCGCACTATTATATGTTAACTTGTCTTGAACTGAATTTTATCTATTACCATTGGACCTGTTTTATAAAAATCCGGTCATTGGCAAATCAGGTCATATTACAAGGTAATCTAGTATTTCATTTGAATTTCTGCTTCTTTTAATATATATGATGCTTTGAATATTGTTATGAACGCTAAATATCAAAAAATAATAAAATACTGTCAGGGTCAAATACACAGAGATTTTCTTGAATTTTTCTTCGGTAGTAAAGTATTTCCAGCGAAATAAAAGTAGTATATAATTAAGGAATAGCTGAAATATTTTAGCTAAATTTATATATTTTGAAAACAGAGTAATTTAAGAATTAGGAAGGGGCGATATTTTGAAAAAGATCTCCAAACATTTTCATGTAATTTCAATTATAATTTTAATTATTGCTACAGTAATATTATCAATGAATCCTATAAACCGTAGATCCACAAATCTTTTATTTATTGGGACTTTATTTGCCTTATGGGCCTTAATCCTTTTAATGGTATGGAAAAACAAGATCCTAAGGCTAACTCTGATTATACTTCCAATTATATTTTTTTCTGTCTTAAACCTTAATGGTCCTGATATAGACAAGCAAGTTATCAGATCGGAGTATGTAGAATCATTAAAAAGATACAATGGAACAAAATACCTTTGGGGCGGAGAAACTTCGATGGGTATTGACTGTTCAGGTCTTGTAAGACGTGGACTTATAGATACATATATCCGATTGGGCTTTTTACACACCAGCCCCCAATACATAAGAAAAGGTATTTACTTGTGGTTTAATGACTTCTCTGCAGAAGCCATGGGTAATGAATATGGCAACCTTACAATACGGATTATGACGAACCAGATTTTGAACAACACCGATTATGAGAAAATAAGAGAAGGTGATATAATGGTAACTGAAAACGGAGTCCATACCATGGCATATATCGGCAATCAGGAGTGGATACAGGCTGACCCATCAAAACATAAGGTAATCATCCTGAGAGCACCGGATGATAGTAATAGTTGGTACAAAGTACCTTCATATATTCTTAGATGGAAAGACTTAGAATAAACTTATTTCATAAATTCTTGAATTAAAAATCTCTAACATTGGACCATCTTGATTTTAGGTGTTAGGAAAATTTCTCAATAGAAAAGGCAGGCTTTGCAACGCCTGCCCTTTTTATGTATTAAATTCTATTATTATAATACTTTATAAAGCGGATCAATTTACCTTAGAAATTTTAATTGTATATGAGTCTAGAGAACTAACTCCATTAATATTCTTTATACCAAGGTAATATTTAGTGTTACATAACAAATTCTGCTCAACATAACACCCCTTATCTGAAGTATACGTTTTAAAACTGCTATAGTAACTATCTAAGCCTTCTACTTTCTCCACATATAAAAATCCTACAATAGTATCAGGATTTGAAACTATATCTACTCTATATCTTCCATCAACAGAAGGTTGGAAAGTTAAGTAATCCTTGTCACCTTCATAGTTTATCATTCCATTAACATCTTCCCCAACCACTAAGGCATATGAAGCTTTTGAAATTGAATTCGTAAAATCGTCTGTAGAACTAGGCACAGGCGTTGTCGACGCTTTAGGTGTAGGCGTTGCTGCTACAGTAGGTACCACAGTTGGTGATGCCGAGCCCTTTGGAAATCCACTTATTTTACCTAGTAGAAATCCTCTCATTATTCCCAAATCAATACTATTAATTTCCTTGTCCATATTAAGGTCCGCTATTGAAACATTTTCCTCCGATAGCAAACTATTGGACATTCCTAATAGGTACATTCTAATGTGAGCAAAGTCAATACTATTAACTAAACCATCGTAATTAATATCACCTTGGACAATGCCCGGGCTGCCTCCTGATGTATTGTTCAGGGTTGCAGCTTCCAACTTTCCAAATCCAAATGGATAAAGTACAGTTGAAGCAATAATTAGGATAAATACTACAAATTGACTTACCAGCGTAATACACTTTTTCTTTTTCATTCTTTCATTACCCCCTTTATTTTATAGAGATAACACTATAAATTATGCCTTATGCATTTAAGTACAAAGAATAATCAAAAAAAACGGTATGTTTACGCTACATTAGATTTTAGTAAATTACCTGTAAAATTAAGTCATTTTTAAATTTTGCACCAAGCTATGGATAAAACAATTAAAATTTCCCTAATTTAAACAAACCCGACGTATTATATATATACATACCATACAAAATCACGAATAAGATTTCTTATTTTTTTGGATATTATATACATAATTCTATATAAATATATTGCAATTGTCAATGAATAACTGTTATTAAATTATATTACCCAAAAATTTAAAATATACATAAGTTAGACAGAGTCTTTTATAATCTAATTTTAACCATAAATTTTCAATTAATATCACTATATTCAAAAACACCTTGTTTAGTTCCAATTTTGCATGCTAATTGGATAACATACAAAAGACCTTTACTTACCATAGCTTTGATAAGAAAAGGTCTTCACATAAAAATCTTTTTATAAGTATTTCCAACCGTTAACTAACTTGCTTTGTTTGGCAAATAGTCAGATGGGTTAACGTTCTTGTTGTTTTTAAGTACTTCAAAATGGAGATGTGCAGGTTCAGCAGATTCAAAACTAGCACTATTACCAACTGCTCCTATCACTTCACCCTGTTTGACTTTTTGATTAGGTGATACCATATCACCACTTGCAAGGTTTGCATATACAGTCTTCAATCCATTTGAATGGTCTATAATTATTGTAACACCAAGCCTTGGATCGTTTTTAATTTCCGAAACCACACCATCCGCTGCTACTTTTACTGCACTTCCCCTTGCAGCTTTTAGGTCCAAACCTGCGTGAGATCTCCACTCGTCAAGAGTCTTTGAATATACCAGTTTGTCCTGGGCGTATTCTAATGATATATCTCCAAAAACAGGCATTGAAAAACTTTTACTTTCAGCTTTATTGCTGGTTTCAACTTCCAAACTATCTGTTGACGCCTTTTTAGTACTATTGCTGCCTTTCGAAGGTTCGCTTGTCTTTTTGGGATCCTTTCCTGCATTTGTCTTCTTCGGCTCACTTGTTGCCTTTGAATCCTGCTTTGCAGGGGTGGCCTTACTAATTGCTTTAGGAGCGTCAGTTGCTGTTTTACCCGAACTTTCCAAATCCGAACGTATTGAAGCACTACTTATACTGCTTTCATCTTCAGATGTAATACTATTTGCCATTTCATTGGTAATGATTTCACCCTTTTTAAAATTTCCTGACGATGAAATATTTTTTGTAGTTATTAGCGCTGCTGTTACTCCTACAATAGCAATACACAAGGTTAGGACAATATAAAATCCCTTTTTATCAAAAAAATCTAAAACTCTTTTCTGCGATGCTTTCTTTTCTGGAAATAACTTTTTAAAATTCACTTTTTCCACCTCCATATATTATTGTTTCCGTGTATGGCAACAATATACATAAAGGTTAAAATTTTTTCTTATCACTGTTCTTTAATTTTTCCAAGCGAAACGCCCTTGTAATAATACTTAAGAATCTCTTCAAATGTTCCGCCGTTCTTTGCCAGGTAATTTGCACCGCACTGACTCATACCAACACCGTGTCCAAATCCTATTGTAGTTATATTCAATTCTCCCTTATTACCTTTCTCAATTTTAAAATTTGTGGACCTTAATGATAGTATACGTCTTAAATCTGTACCCTTAAGTGAAACATCCCCAATTTTCATAGTTTTTACCCTTCCACCTTCTGAGAGTTCCTGGATACTGAAATTACTTAATAGATCATCCTCATTAAGCTTTATATCTGGATACTGGACTTTTATCTTATCAATTATATCCTTTTCTTTAAAAGCTGTAACAACCTTATAGCCCTTATCTTCCTCTTCTCCATCGCTTTGTACACTTTTTAGGTACGGGGTTTCTGTTCCATCCCATACATCCTCAGCATTCTCCGTTCTACCCCCACTATTTGTATGAAATAAAGGATTAATAGGTTTATTGTCATAAAGTATTAGTATATTTTCTGTTTCTTTAACTGCTGTCTCAATTTTTTTCCAATTTGCCAATGCATTAATAGAACCCCATTTTTTCATTATATCATCTTGTTTTATCCAAGACTGGCAGTGATTAAAGTCAGTACAAACTTGTGCCCCACAATGCTTATCATCTTTAACTGTATATAAATTAATCATTCTGCCATAAGCATAAGTTCTGGCAGCAACTGCTTGAGCTTTTAATGCTTCAGGTTCATAATCTATGGGCATCTCTGCTGCAACTACACCTTTGACGTAGCTCTCAAGAGGCATCTCTTCAACTCTGTCTTCAGATTTTATGTATACTTTTATTTTTGTTTGTGCTTTTTCAGCTTTTCCCTCCGGCTTAACGTCATCTAGCACCGTATTGCATCCCCTTACAATAAGCATAGGAATAATTATTGTAACGGTAATCATAATAAAAATATAGTAAATTATTTTTTTCATAATTGTCCCCATTCTCCTATATACAAGGAATCGTGAAAATTTAGCATAAAAACAAAAAACTGTTTCATCTCTATAAATATGATTGTACCTAATCAATTTATTCTTTGAAATTATAGAGGTAGCTCATTAGTTTTGCACAAAAAAGTAAGACGGTTGTCTATCGATAACCGTCTTACTTTTTTAATGTAATGTAGTTAAAATGCTTGAGTTGCTATATAATTATTGGTTAAGCTCCAAATAATCTATATTTGGTCCCCCTTCACTGGATATAGCTGTAACTCGAATGGTATTCACCCCTGCTTTAAGATTAACCATGATACTTTTGTCCTTCCATGTTGTCCATGCATTTGTCTTCTCGAAATCCAATGTATTTTTGACAGTATTATCATTTACGTTTATTTCTACAACTCTATTAGCATTTGTTCCGTTTGCATATCTTAAATTCAACTTATATGTTCCGGATTTTGCTACTTCAATTTTCCATTCAATCCATCCGCCAACTTCATTTTGATAATTCACATAACCGCTTCCCGCAAAGCCTTTATTACTACTCTCAATAAAAGCTTTAGAAAGGCTTGCCTGCTCAGCCTGATATACTTTTACGTTATGATAAAGTTGGCTTTCAGGTATGATCTCCTTCGCCTGACTGCTACTGGACCAGTACAACTTAACTTGTCCGGATTTAATATTCTCAAAATATTCTACCTTTATGTCATATTGGGTTCCTTTATTTAACTTCAGTTCGCCTTTACACTCTGAAGGACGCTGCGATTTCCAGTTGTCAATCAACAAAACATTGTTTATCCAAAGGCGTACCCCATCGTCAGCATAAGTATAAAATGTGTAATTCTCCGAATATCTAGGTACAATTTTCCCAGTCCAACGAACAGAAAAAGTATCTGCTCCAATTTGAGAATCCGGACATCCTTCAGCCCACCTGAAATTAACCTGCGAATCTGTCCTTATAACTTTAAGTTCTGTAAAATCCGAATTGTCATAATACTCTCCCTTTAAGCCTGGAATCCTAGCTTCTTCTATTTTTACTACATCTGAGGGTGAGTCATTTACATATTTTTGGGGTGTAGCTGTCACACTTTTCGAATAAGGAGTGCTTGTATAAAGCATCGTATGGGTTTTGGAGGACGTTACACCAGTAATTGTTACAGGAATAGGGGTATTAGCTATTTGTGGTGTTGGTGTATCTATTATGTTTGCCGTCTCACTAACTTGCACCGCTACAGGTGTTGATGTTGCCATGGAAGGAACTGGTGTATTTCCTTTGCCAGTTAGCATATCAATTTTCTTTAGTAATGTATAAAGCTCCGCCTCCTTCAGTTCTTCCATACTAATCTCTTTGCTCATCTCTTTAGCTTTTGCGTAAATAAAATACTTCCCCATTGAAATATTGTTTGCTTTGGACTTATTACGGTAATCTAAAGGAACATTGACCACCTTTGATTTTATATCATCCCCATATTTTTCATTTAAATCTTTTTTTATATTTTGCAGTAAATCAGCGAGTTGTTTTTTGTCTTCTCCACTATTGGCATGGTTTTCTCCCAAGGCAGCGGCAATAAATACATATCCACTTTCACTGCCAAAATCTAAATACCCATTCTCCTTTGATTTTTCAATAATTATATTTAGTGCCTGATCTATTTTTAAATTTTCCAGCTTTAATTGACTAATAAGATTTTCAGCATCTTTATTTAGCGTATGAACATCTCTAACTACCTCTTTTTCATCAATCATCAATTCAATGCTAGGATTAATATCAATATCTATATAGGCATAAGTTAATCCCATATTAAAAGATCTTCCATGCAAAAACATAAGCGTAAACACAATTGCAAATACTGCTGCAAAACCAGCAGCTGCATAATAGAAACTTTTAAAGTTTTTCATTTTTTCTTTAAGCAAATCTTCTTTTTTTATCAGAATCTTTTGCCCCAAAAACATGTCTTCTTTCTTTCTAATCCTTATAAATATAGAATCATCGGTCATTGCAATAGCTTCATCAGTATCAATCTTTATAACAACACCGATATTGTCTAAATCATTCATATTGCTGCCTCCTTTCAGTATGAGTAACCATCTCTTTCAAATCATCCAGATTGCTTCTTAAAATTAAACTTACTGCAATTATAAACTTTCTATTCCTCACAATTGTTTTTTGATTGACTTTCACCATTTTTAACAAGTCTGAAAGTGGAATACATTTCTTTCTATCCATATTAAAAAACAATTGTTCATCTTCAGCAATGATTCTTGCAATTTTGATGCATTGCCTTCTTGAATCAGCATGTTTTGGAGAACTTATAATTAAATCCTGCATAGAAATACCATACTCATTCAAACTACTTTCAAAACTTAATAGTTCCTCCTTAAGCTCAATTTTCTCAAACTGGTTATAAGAATTTGATGTTGAAAGTTGGTAACTCAAATTACAATTATCTTCAATGGAGGAAAGAGGCAAGACATCACTGTGACGTTTATCCTTTCTTTTCTTGTCTATAATTCTGTGCTTTATAACCATATTGGAATATTTAAAAAAATCACCATTTCTTTTTTCATCATACTTATCTATTGCTTCATTAAAAGCAGTCAAGCCAATACTATACTCTTCACTATTTTTGTTATCTACGTATGTACCAACAATATTAGAAACCACTCTGGTTATATGCGGAATATTATCTCTAATTAGTTCTTCCTTAAGGTTTTTGTCCCCTGCTTGAATTTTCTTAACTATTTCTGCAATAGAATTTTTAGTATCTAAATCTATTTTATTACGGACGCCAAACTTCAGCAAATATATCACACCCCTTTCTTTAATGCGTAAACACAAACTTTTTTTAGGGATACAAATAACAAAAAGATATACTCTAAAATAAATATGTTGATTTAAATTAAGATACTAAAAATAAAGAAGGCAACTCGAACTAATTAAAAACCAGTTGAGACACCTTCGTTATAAAATATATTTTCTACTTTATTTTTAAATTTCTTAATACAAACTATCTTCTCAGTATGCTAATCTTCTGAAACCCTTTCAATATTAGCGCCAAGACCTTTAAGTTTTTCATGTATATTAACATATCCTCTTTCAATATGCTCAATATCCGTAATTTCCGTAATGCCATCCGCAGTGAGACCTGCTAAAATCAACGCTGCTCCTGCCCTCAGATCTGTAGCTCTAACTCTGGCACCAGTCAATTTAGGCTTACCTTCAATAATAGCACTTCTTCCTTCAATCTTAACATTTGCTCCCATCCGTTTTAATTCAGCCAAATGCATAAACCTATTCTCAAATATAGTCTCAATCACCATACTTGTCCCTTCAGCTCTTGTCATTAGCGATGTCATTTGTGCCTGCATATCTGTAGGGAAACCCGGATACGGGTGAGTTTTAATATCAATAGGTTTTATATTGCCATCAGATATTATATGCAAACTTGAAAGCTCCTCAGCAACTTCAACCCCAGCTTCTCTAAGCTTTGCAGTAATAGGTTTTAAATGATCAGGAACAATATTTTCAATTTTTACATCACCACCGGTGATAGCCGCTGCGACCATAAATGTACCAGCTTCAATCCTATCGGGAATAACTGCATGAGTTGCCCCTGTTAAGGAAGTGACTCCATTTATTTTAATTGTATCTGTACCAGCACCTTTTATATCAGCACCCATTGTTGTCAGATAAGTTGCCAAATCAACTATTTCCGGTTCAATTGCTGCATTTTCAATTATTGTCTGCCCCTCAGCAAGTGCAGCTGCCATCATTATATTTTCAGTAGCTCCGACACTAGGGAAATCAAGATAAATTTTGCTGCCTTTGAGTCGGCCATCAACTTTTGCCTCTATATACCCGTGCCCCTGGGTAATCTCTGCTCCCATAGCTGCAAATCCTTTAAGGTGAAGATCAACAGGTCTTGAACCTATGGCGCATCCACCTGGAAGAGAAATCTTTGCAACTCCCATCCTTGCAAGAAGCGGTCCCATAACTAAAACTGATGCCCTCATTTTATTTACAAGTTCATACGGAGCTGTAGTGTTATTGATTATGTTGGAATCAATCCGCATTCTCGTTTTATTGTCTGAAAACTCAACATTTGCACCAAATGACTTAAGTAAATCACACATTACCTTTACATCTGACAAGTAAGGAATTTCTTCGATAATACTCTCTCTGTCACCTAATAGAGATGCAGCTATAATAGGTAAAACAGAATTTTTTGCACCACTAATTCTTACAGTTCCTTTTAATGGATTTCCCTCAGAAACAATCAATTTGGGCACGTTAATTCTTCCTTTCATAATAAATTTATCTTTTGTATGCGCTTCCTTGCGTTTAAGTTAGTATTCAATTGTAATTACAGGTGTCGCGAGCCATATGTATGTTTTGTCCTCAAAAGCATTATATCTTAAAGCTAGATTCATATTGATCTTCCTTCCCTCTATCTCAATATTATTATCAATTAGAGGGGAATAAGCCGATACGCTAATCAAATTTTTTTCAGACATTCCATTTACTTTTTTTGCTTTTGCACCATCAAGTATAAGTCTGCTTATCCTGTTCATTTCTCCATAGTCTAGCTTACCATCAAAGTAACCTATAATACAAGTGTTAACCTTTGGATTTAGGCCAAAACTTTTAAATTTTTCTTTAAGCAAGTTAGCAGTACCATTTATATCCAGCTGTGTCAACTCATTAATTAAATCAATAGAAATAAAACTCTTATCCGTACCACTTTTATTTTTATTTAGCTGTGTAGTGATACAAACTGTTTTGCCATCAGACGTTACGCCTTTAATTTCAGTTTTACAAATTAAATCACTGTTTACAGTATTTTTGGAAAAATCACTATTCTTCAACATTCCAACGCTATCTGATAGTTTATCCGCAAGTTCCAATAAGCTTTTTTGGTCTTCTGATTGTTTATCGATTTTACACCATACATAAACTTCATTATTTACAAATTTAGCACCTGTGCTTGAAAAAGCATTTTGAAGTGCCGGAGTCTTCTTTTCTTCATTTCTGTAATTTAGCCCTGCAAAAGATATTGTAAATAGTATTGTGAAAAATATCAACCAAAAGAAGCATTTTCTCAAATTTACATTCATATATATCCCCCCGACGAACATTTAACTTATTAAAATTATTGCCCTATCGATTATGGGATATACATGCAATATTTTTAAGGTGTAGGACTTTTCTGAATATCTAGAATAAGCATGAATATGATGTATTATTAAGAATTCTTATTAAAAAACACCGCCTCCCTTTCTTTAAATTTCAGCCATTTTTTAGCAATTAATACGTTGAAATAGCCCTGCTTATCATCATAGCGCAGTTCGCTCTATTAATATATTTTTCTTCATTGAAAGCCTTGTAAATGCTATCCTTAGAATTTAGTATTCCAACATCAAACATTTTTTTTATAGAATTACTATACCATTTACCCTGTTGAATTTTAGAATATATTCCATTGTTTGTAGTTTTAAAAGTAAAAGACCTCGATATAATAGAACTAACTTCAGCTAATGTTATCGATTTATCCGGTCTTACTGTTTTATCCTCATAGCCTGAAATCAAACCATTTTTTGATGCTAGAAGAATATACTCCTTTGCCCAGTGTTTATCAATATCAGTAAATCCTTTAACGTTTTCACCTTTACCCTCAAGACCTAACGCTTTAACCATTATGACCATAAATTCCGCCCTACTTATGAAGCTATCAGGAGCAAATTTACCGTCAGGCCTACCATTTATAATTCCGGCATCATGCAGATGTGTAATATATTCTTCAGCTTCTATCCCTTTAATATCACTAAAAGGAGCATAATCCGGGCAGCCTAATTCATGTATATTAACTCTAATTGGAGATATCACACTATTTAAATCGTAATCTACATAAGCTGTAGTTGGATAACCTTCTTTTAGTTCATATCCGATATGCAAAGTCTTACTATTGGTAAAATAATGGTATGTGATGGCAAACCCCATTTTCTCTTCCGGATCGCTCCATTTTAACATAACCCTTTCCTTATTACTCCCTAACTGATCTATTTCATAATTCAAACCATGCGAAAATGAAAAATTTGCATTTAATAAAACCACACTGCTAATTAATATTATGTATACCAATGCCTTATTTATATTCACCATTACATACCTCAAATCCTTCTTAATATGGGCTAATTTTTGATTTTTGAAGGTGTTTATTTTAACCAACTTCACCAATGTATACCATAAGTTTTTCTATAAGGTACATAATTTCTCCTCTGCGTACAACTGTATCGGACAAAACATTTTGTCCATCCCTCATAATGGTAAATCCGTTTTGATTAATAAAATTGGATTTCTTCTCGTTGCTTAAAGTTGTACCTGATTTTAGCTCAAACAATTTTACAATCATGGAATATGCCTTAGTCACTGTACAATTCTTGCCTGACGAATAAATGTCATTATAGCTTATTAAGCCTGCTTTATATGCCTCATTCATATAGTCACTTCCATATTGGTAATCTAAAGCATCAAACATTAGTTTGACACAATCCCCCAAAGTAGCATTTAAATCCGGATCAAACATTCTTCCAGTGATACTTTTTATTTCGTGAACAGAAGCTACATTATTGATAACTGTCTCATACTTATGATAATATATATCGTCAAAATAGTCATTACCAAATTCCGCCACTATAGTGTCGCCGGTATTTAAAGTCTCAAAAGTGAGCCTTCCCTCACCGGTATCTCTATTGTATGATGCCCAAGTACTAACCCTTTTCCAAAGAGACATGCCGGAATCATACACAAACCCGGAGGTTTTCCCTTCACTATACCAGTCTTCATCATTATACGCCAATACAAACTGTAACGGCTTTAAAACCTCATCAATTGGGATATTATTGGCACCTTCATAAGCACTTAGTATAAATCTGCCTGTATCTTCCTTGACAGTCATATTCTTTATACCATCTCCACTTACTTGAGAAGGTGAAATAGCTATTTCATAATCCACTCCCGATGTCTTATTAACCAGTGGATTATTTAAATCGGTAGTAAGAATACCAGGGCGCATAATTAACGATATTTTATCAGTTTTAATTATTAAGTTCTCACCAATCGAAGTTAACGCTTTAAAAACCTTATCGGATATTAAAACCCTGACCGTACTGCAAGGTGAAGGCGGAGTTGTCAAATCAATCCTGTAATCAAGCTTATTATCTGTTAACACATACTCTGCAAAACGGTCTGCATTAACACCTGTTATTTTTATATTCCATGTATCCTTTTCTATTTCTGAATCCTTTTCTACAAATTCACCTGTTATAACATCTTCAATATCCTGATCCGAATCGTAGTCATCGCTGCTTCTCTTTGTTCTTACCGTTATACTTTGTGTAGCTTCAGACCTTAATTCCTTAAGTGGATCATACGCATATAGCCTTGCATAATACCGGTGATTGGACAACAATTCTTCAACTGTGAACTCAGAACCTATGCCAACTTCATATTCTGCCGAATCCGTGTAATCAACATCGCTCGCAATTTCAAGTATATATTCAAGGTCATCAACTATCATCCATTCGAAGGTTATACTGTTTTTTGTTATTGCATCATCAGCATTTTTTATTCCAAATCCTTTAGGAGTATCAGGTGGAATATTTGGCAATGTCCTTACAGTATATGAATCGCTCCACTCGGACGTACTACTCACTCCTGCTTCATTTATCGATTCAGCCTGAACCCAAAAATAATATAATGTGTCAGGATTCAGGTCACTTACACGATAATAAATAGATTCTTTCAAATCTTCAGAAGTAACAGTTATTTGGTCTAATGCAGTATCAGGATTATCCTCAAGTCCATATTTCAGATAATAGTTGTACCCAGATACTAAATCCCATCCCACATCAATATAGTTGTCACTTGCGAGGTTATAATTAAAAGATGGCACAACAGGTTTTTCCTCAGGTGGTACAATAACCGGAGTTGTAGTTATAATAATAGGATCCGATGGTTCAGAAGCAAGGTTGGCACTCAACCGAACAGCTCTGACCCATATAACATATATGGTATTAGACTCAAGGTCTGTCAATTGTATATCTATATTGTGTTTCTTTCCATCTGGATTAAAATTCGGGTTTTCGGTTGGATCATTTGCTGTTATAGGGTAGTTTGTTATCTTATTGGGCTGTATTTTTTTCAATTCCTCATAGGACATTCCCTCATAATATTTAATACAACCCACATCCAAAGTAATGCCTGAGTCATAAGCTACTTTTCTATAGTAAACATCATCCACTACCGTAGTATCAGGATCAAAAGGAGGAACATCACTTTCTCTAAGCTTCTCACTCCTTAAATATTGCCATTTGTTAGCTTCAAAGTCATATTTCTCATACCATAGATTCTTAAGCTGTATAGTAACTGTATCTTCCGTAATCAAAACCCCTTTGTCCGCAGACTCCTTAAGTTTCAGAGGAGGCCTTTCCGGTACAACCGGCTGGTCTATAGGGCCGTCAGTAGGTGTTATAATTACCTTTAAAGCTGCGTCTGAATTGTATGTGACATTCTGTAAAATATCATCCACATACTCAATAAACATTTTTTTAGCTACTATTTTAAAATAATAGGTTGAGTTTGGCGTAAGGCCCTTTACTTTATATTTATACCCTATTAGCGTATTGCCGTTTATGATATAGTTTTCACTGCCAACTTTGAAGTCAGACTCTATTTTTTCATCTTCTGGAGGATTGTCCAGCATATCAGGGTCTGTTACAAGCCATATATCATAAGATATGTCACTATCAATATTGCCATCACCGTTTAAGGGAACTCTCCATAATACAGTAGCACTATTTGAGGAAAGTTCTTTATCATAGCTTATTATGGTATCCCCTGCCACCTTTTCAAACAAATTTACTATTTCAGGAGCTGTAGGTCTTGATGCCGCTTCCTGCTCTCCAACAACAATACGGTCTGATTCAATTCTTATTCCGTCATATACACCCTCACCATCTTTTGTCACTATTGCCCTAATTACAAAGTAATACTGATCCCCTCCAGGTGGAAGAGTTACGAAAAAGTTTGTACCATCTACAGCAGCCATATATTGAGCCAAATCGTTTGATCCAATAACTCCCCTATAGATATGGTAAGCAACTTTTATACTACTGTCACTAAGTCCTGTAACAACGGGACTCCATTCTAGTTTCCATATTATCCCACTTTCAGTTGTTGATACTTTAGAAGTTTTAACAAGTATATAACTGCAGGCTGTTACTGTTTCACTATACTGTGTCCTCTTTATTTCATCATCACCTAAATCCGGTTCAATTCTTATGTAATAGACTCTGCCAGCATCTCTGACAGTATGAATATATTCAAGCTTTCCGCTTGTTTCGTTTACAGTAACAGCTTTACCATCTCCTATCTGTGGATCTCCGATATAAATCGGCTGAGTATTTGTAAACGAACCATTTTCCGAAATATAAAGCTTGTAATCTATCCTGCCGCTCGTATCCCATACGTCATCCCACTCAATTTTAATTTGATTCGTTCCATAAGAGTAGGCATTTATGCCCATATCTGTTAACACCTTTACTTTGTTTGATGATACAGACTCAGGGCTTGAATATACAGTACTTTCATTGGAATGTGTGTGATAAGCAGTCATATCCAAATAGTATATTGTTCCTGAATTCAATTCCTTAAGTCTATAAGAGCTAAAACTCCCTGAAATATCGCGTTCCTTTAATATACGCGAAGTTGATGGCTTATAAGACTTTGGCACCTCTTGAAGATATAGATTGAGATACTTGCCAACTATTTGAGTATCTGTATATTCTACATTCCACTTTAAATCAATATAATATTTATCAAACTCGTTGTAACCAATAGCAGGTTCACCCTCTAATTCCGACTCAACTCTCAATTGCGTAGGAGGCATCTGAGGCAGATCAGTATAGGCAAAAACACAAATACCTGTCATATTCTGTACAATTAACGATATTAATATGGTCAAAACCAATACTCTATAAAACCTTTTCATAGTAATTTCTCCTATATAAGTTTCCACAGAATAAATAAAAATTTAACTTTTTCTAAATATCACCTGTAAGCCCAAGTACTTTTACAACTGCACTAGCCAGCTCACCCCTTGTAATAGTTCCGTCGGGTTGAAACCTGCCTTCGTCACTAAGACCAAGTACACCTAAATCTACAGAGATCAATACATCTTTATAGTACATATCATCTACTGCCGTAAGATCTTTAGCATTACTGCTTCTGGTTGGAATAAGACTATTTATACTAACACCTGTTTTTGACGAGTATATTAACATCACTACCTTGGCGGTCTCCTGTCTGCTTATATCTCTAACAACACCACCAAATCCTATCAAACTTTCAAGCCCATACTTTTGAGCTTTTTGGTTTATTGTAAGGCCACCGTTACCCTTATCTAAACCCATTACTTTTTCGTATAGAAGTATTATCTCCTTTACTTTTACATTATCTTCAGGGTAGAATGCACTCATATCCCCAAATACTTCACTTAAGTCATACTTTGAAAGAAGTAACTTAACATCAGGTGTTTGCTTGTAATTATCAGTCAAATCTGATGCAATTTCTTCCTCTAGAAGTATAGTATATTCACCCGTTTTTACAACATTAAATGCCAGGTTATTCTTTGACGTAATGGCACTTTGATTTAGCTTCTGCCATTTAGTGTTATCATCATACCTTACATAAGGAAGTTTTAACCCTACCTCTCCAGTATAGTTAATCTTCGCCAGGATAGGGTAATCAAAATCCTTAATAGACGCACTTTTAACAACTATAGAAGTTATTCCGTTGCCGCCCTCCACCTTATAATATATAAACTTGGAGAGTTCAAGCTCAATGTCATCAATAGAATCCGTTATTATATCCTCAAGCCTGCTTGAATCGATTGATGGTAAAGTGTCAAGAAGTGTGCCCAATTTTTCCTGTACAAGACCTGAACTTTTATTATAAATACGATCATCAATCTGACTCTTTAACTGCTTGTAAGTTATAGATGTACCAATGGTCCTAACTTCCAGTTCATTGATATCAGAAACAGCTTTTAATCCCTTAGGGGTACTTACTTTTGGGCTCTCATTACGACCTATATTCAGCATAAAATATATTTCATTAATATTGCCATGTGCTTTAAGATCCTTGATTTCAGGTCTTAAATCCAAATTAAACGTATTCGGTCTGATACTGTATTCTGCACCGCTTGTCCTAATCAAAAGATTCTTGTTTTCTCTGTCTAAAGTTCTAAATACATCAACAGGTATGTAGATTGTGTCTAGTGATGTGCCTTTAGCATAATAAGATATATCAAGGGTAAAAGGATAATTTCCGCTGTTCTCTATTGCATTTACCACTCTTTCTCCTTTTAAGAGCAGCTTGTTTTCCTCTCCATTTTCAATCCCTATTCTCCAAAATAAAGCATCTTCAAGCTTATTGATTCTATCCATAAATGCAGCCTGCGTCTTGGTGTTATTGTCTTCTTCATCGTAATCATTCTGATTAAAATCTGTTCTAATAAATACCGGGCCTAAATACTTTGAATAGGACACTATTGATAAATCTACAGGATCTATCTTCTTGGCCCTTACCTTTATATAATATTTCGTATTTGCTTTTAAGGGCTGATCCTCAAATGTCCCATCACCCAGCTTTACAGGAATAGTTTTAATTCTGGCATAATAGAATTCATAATCTGTGCCACTGGTTTTAATGTTTTTTTCAGCATAATAAGGTAGAATCTTTCCTTGTGAATTTGTATACTCCTCAAGGTTCGCATCATCAAGTAAAATATAACTGTCATCCGTAAGTGACTTTACTGAGACCTCATATTTATATTGCGAAAGTCCCCTCCACTTAAGCTCAACTTGATGATAAGCATCGCGGGTTTTTAAGTCCTCCTTTTTATATACAAGAGTGTTGCCGTCATCCTTATATACCTTTACATCATAATAAGTACCAGCTTCCAGATTCGTTAACCTTACATAGCTAGTTGAACCAAACTTGACAAAAGTATACTTATTTTTATTAATAAGATTAAATTTCAAGTCTTTTTCGGATTTTATGTACACACTATAATCCTCTGCTAAAGTCTCTGTATCTTCATCATCAAAGAAGAATCCCAATTGTACATCGCTTACAGCTTCCAAATACTCCGGCTGTTCGATAAGCCTTGTAGTTACAGGTATTGAGACCCAAGAACTGTATATCTTATTATTTGCTTTCTTTATGGCTCTTATGCTGAAATAGTACAACTTATTGGGGAAAAGCCATTTATTAAAGGTATATTTGCATTCTTTTGATACTGGATTATATTCAAAATTCTCTGGTAAACTTTCAAGGGATGGATCGAGGATGATATTACCAAAGTTCGCTTTGAAGCTCTGATATATTGCATCGTTACTTCCTTCATATAGCCCTTCATTGGCATCAAGCTTTCTGGATGAACAGATAATATTGTAAAGCACATCAGTTTCATCCCTTGTCCAGCTAAAAGTAACTTTCGTACTAGTAATAATTTGGTTTCCTTCACCGTCTACTGCAATCTTAAAATCTATAGGAGCATAAGGCCGTTTTGATGATTCATCCGGTTCTCCAATTACGCCTTTTACTGTTGTAACAGGCAAAAGTGTAGTATACGCGGATTCCTTCTCCGTCTTTAATCCCCCTGAACGCAACCTTGTTTTTGCAACAAAATAATAAGTTGTGTTTGGTCTTAGTTTAGAACCAAAATTAGTATATGCTGTTGTCCCTTTAGAGAACTCCCTGACTACCAATCTTATTGATGTACTCTGTACGTCATCTGCACCTATAAATGCAATATCCCCATCAGGATTCTCAGTTGTCCCAATAAGCTTGAACGATGTCAAATCCGTTCTGTTACTCATATATATATCATAATACACTTCCTTGGAAACGGTTGTGTCCGATATGTAGTTATTCCAACTTATATCAACCTTATCAAGCTGAAGCTCAATATAATTTGAAACTTCATTTGTGTCACCAACTATTACGTCCGCATCATTAATATTTAATCTTAGGTTTTTCGGTAGGGGTACATCAATTTCTTCCGCTGCTCTTGTTGTAAAGCTTAATATTACTGATTTGTCAGACATATCCTCAGTCTCATTCGTATCTCGGTTAAGATTATTTGTTGTATACATCTGCATATAATAAACCTTGTTTGGAAGCAAAAAACTCGGGTATTTTTCGTCAGGTGTTATATCTTTCGGAACTATAACCGGATTGCCGTCCACGTCCAATCCGTCATAATATGATCCTTTAAAAAGATTAAAGCCCCGAATAGTATACTCCAGATGGTTGCCATTCTCGGTAACTTGCTTTGAAGAGAAATACACCACTCTCCTATATACTAACGGAAAGTAGCCATATACTGTCCCACCAGCCTTAAGCTCAGGATATGGCATTGAGCTATCCTCATTCTCTGTCATGTTCAATAATATGTGATATACAACATCTGCATTCTTATCAGTATTTGCCCTTATTTTATCCCAATTGGCAGGCTTATCCCATGATATGGTAATGTCTGATGACTTTTGAACTACAGAGGTGCCGTTAATTACCACCGTCCTTGTTACCAGCTGTCTGTCAACTATTGTTATGCCAGTTGGAACAGGGGATTTACTTGTATCCTCCGACAGAGTATAGTCCATAGGCATTGATTCAATTCTGTCATTGGTTGTATCAGTCTTAACAACAATCTTGTAGAAAACCTTATTATTTGCTCCTACACCTGATATCAGAGTTAACGCACTTTCAGCTCCAGAAGCAAAAAAGCTGTCATCTATTGTCTTTTTGATACTCCAATCTCCCTTTATAGTCTCATCATCACTACACTGTACCTCATAATACAGTCTTGGAAGATCAAGGCTTCCCTGATTAACCTTATATATTTTTATGTAAACATTGTCTGCTGAGTCTTTAGAAAGTTGAAACCTTAATGGAGTGTATGTATATGGGAATGTATCCATTAGAACACTTCCGTTTAAGTCAGTCGGATCTCCAACTGTTGTCACATATTTGCTAAGTCCAGCATGATTCTGATACGAAAGCTTGATATTCATATAATAAACTGTTCCCGGAAGTATATCCCCATCCGGTAAACCATATTCTTCAACCGCTGGCAAAGCTGTAGACTTATCTTTCCTTCCGATTAATTCCATGCTCAAATAACCATCCATGTCAGGTCCTAATACTTTTGAAGTGAAATCCTGATTTCCTGACACATATGCATTATAACCCTCACTTTCGGAATTAACAATTATAGCCGACTGTGAAGATCCACTGTTTAGTGTAGATAAACTGCTTGATATATTTATTTTGAAATTCAATTTAGATACATCAATACTGGTTCCATAAACATCATTTAGGTTTGCCCTAACAAAATCCAGTGCATCTTCCCCATTTGCATTTGTAAACTGACCTAAATCACCATCCCAAACCTTTGGCATTACCCATTTTAAATTAAGACGCGGCTTATTTCCGATTTCATATCCTCCGCCCTCTATAGGCACCCTTGTTTGATCTACTCTGGACGCATAAAATGAAATTCGCGGAAGATAGTACATTAACCCTTCAGCAATAAGACTTCCGCCGAAATCAACTTCACTATATATCTCAACTTTTATATCATAGATATAATCATTCTGAAGGCTGGAAATAACACATGTATTTTCTGCTACATTTCTTTTGATAGTCTGAACTCCAATATCAGGTGTATGATAGCTCACCAAAAAGGATTTTGCCCCTGAAACCTTATCCCAATGAATAGTAAGAATTCCATTACTAAAACTGTCAGTATAAATATTAACAGGAACAGCAGCAGCCATTACGTATTGTTGAAATAATGGAATAGGCCCCGATAGTATTGCAATTATTAGAACCATGGCAAGCACATTTCTTAATAATTTCATAATAAAACCCCCAAATTGTAAGTCCTATTAAATAAATACGTATGCGATTGGTGTTTAAAAAATTGATTAAAGTAAAGGCATAATGGTTACTTTGCAGCTAATTTTTAAAACGCTCCAGGCCTAATATTATTGTACCAAATTCCAAACCGCTTGTACGTAGGTCAAACATCCCATAGGACTATAGCCTCATACAGGTAAAATCTATTAACAATATATATATTTATCGGCAAAATGAAGTAAAATATTAAATGTCGCACTATAATTTATAAAGGATGGGCTGCAAGTCAAATCAAATATAGCAGAAACCTATGTGAGTATAAGAAATGAAATTCTCAATTCTTTGCAAACAAACGCCGCCTCAGGACACCATTTTAATTAATGTAATGGTATCCATGGCGGCGCAAGACCTGATCTGTCAAAATATTGGACTGCCGGTTGTATTGGCATGTACAACCAGGATGTTGAAGAAATATACAAACTTGTAAGCATCGGACAACAGTAATTACGGGGTAAAGTCCTATTTTCCCTTCCTACCGGCTGCAAGTCTTGCCATAGCTTTTGCCAAGGCTGCCTTAGACTGAATATACTCGGTCTGACTTGCTTTTCTCAATATTCTTTCCTCCGCTCTTTCTTTAGCTGCATTAGCCCTGTTAATATCAATCTCGTCAGGCCATTCTGCAGTATCAACTAAAATAATAGCCTTGTTCTGCTTAACTTCCATAAAACCCTGACTTAATACTGCATCAATCCATTCTCCATCTTTTTTAATTTTAATAGGACCAATATCAATTACTACTACAATAGGCATATGATCCTTCAATATACCCATTTCTCCTGATGGAGTCTTAACAATTACAGTCTCCACATCACCCCAAAAGAATTTTCTATCGGGTGTTAATATCTCAATATAGAATGTTTCTGACATAATAAACCTCCAATATCACCCCTTGACTTTCTCTAACAAAAATACTTAGAGGCATATCTACTCGGTTCTATGATATTTGCTTCGCAAATTCCACAAACTCCAAAAGTCAAGGTGAACGGTTTCCTCCTGGCTGGTCATTCAGCTTTGCTTCAATGCTCGCTATTCAGCCCGGCCCTACTTCATGTTTTTGGCATTTTCGTAAACTTCCTCTATAGTTCCAGTCATATAAAAAGCTGCTTCAGGTATATCATCCATTTTGCCATCTATAATTTCCTTAAAGCCTCTTATTGTATCTTTTATACGGACATATCTCCCTTTATAGCCTGTAAAGGTCTCAGCAACGAAGAAAGGCTGTGAAAGATATCTTTGAATTTTTCTCGCCCTAAATACTGTAAGTTTATCTTCATCCGCAAGCTCTTCCAGACCTAATATTGCTATTATATCCTGTAGTTCCTTGTACCTCTGCAGTATCTCCTGAACTCTTCTGGCAACCTTATAATGTTCTTCTCCAACAACACTTGGATCAAGTACCCTGGAAGTAGAATCCAATGGGTCAACTGCCGGATAAATTCCCTGCTCAACAATCTGTCTGGATAAAACTGTCGTTGCATCAAGGTGGGCAAATGTAGTAGCAGGTGCAGGGTCTGTAAGGTCATCCGCAGGTACATATACCGCCTGAACCGACGTAATTGAACCTTTCCTTGTAGAAGTTATCCTTTCCTGAAGTGCACCCACATCAGTTGCTAGTGTAGGTTGATAACCAACCGCCGAAGGAACCCTTCCAAGTAATGCTGATACTTCTGAACCAGCCTGAACAAATCTGAATATATTATCAATAAACAATAGAACGTCCTGTCCCATTTCATCCCTAAAGTACTCAGCCATTGTAAGGCCTGAAAGTCCAACTCTCATTCTTGATCCTGGCGGTTCATTCATCTGACCAAATACAAGAGCCGTTTTTTCAATAACCCCTGAATCATTCATGTCATTCCACAAGTCATTTCCTTCTCTTGTACGTTCACCAACACCCGTAAATACAGAATAACCACCGTGCTCAGTAGCGATATTTCTAATCAGCTCCATAATAAGAACTGTCTTACCAACTCCTGCTCCACCAAAAAGACCTATCTTACCACCCTTAGCATATGGTGCAAGAAGATCGACTACTTTTATTCCGGTCTCAAGAATTTCGGTTGCAGGCTTTAAATCCTCTAATACCGGCGCCGGTCTATGAATAGGAAGACGTTTCTCTGTCTTTACTTCTCCCATATTATCAACCGGGTCACCTAAAACATTAAATAATCTTCCGAGTACCTCTTTGCCTACAGGAACCATTATAGGATTACCTGTATCTATAGCATCCATTCCCCTCATTAGGCCATCGGAAGCAGCCATTGAAATACACCTTACTGTGTCATTTCCAACATACTGTATAACTTCAGCTACTACTTTTTTACCCTCTACTTCAATTTCTATGGCATTATAAATTTTCGGAAGTGATCCTCTTTCAAATCTTACATCTAAAACAGGACCAATTACCTGAATAATTTTACCTTTATTCTGTACCATATTCCCACTCCGTTTCAGCTTATTCATTCCACTAATAGGCATTTATTTTAAAGCTTCAGCCCCACCGACTATTTCAGATATTTCTTGAGTAATTTTTGACTGCCTTGCCCTATTATAACTTAAGCTAAGTTTTCCTAAAATATCGTCGGCATTAGTTGTTGCACTATCCATTGCTGTCATCCTTGCACTCTGCTCACTTGTGAATGCTTCAACAAAAGCCCCGTATATTACACCCTTGACATATTTTCCAACCAGGATATCCAATACCTCTTGAGGAGATGGGTCATAAACAATGACATCATCTACCCTTTCTTCGGGATTTTCAGTTATCTTCATATCCATTTTGAGTTCATGAAGTTCCAATGGAAGCAATTTGATAACCTTAGGCTCTATTGATATCGTTGAGTGCATATTTGTGAATGCTAAATACATCTCATCAAAAACACCCTCAGCAAATAAATCCAAAACAAGTTCTGATATTTCCCTTGCCCTGTAAATAGTCGGATTCTGCACAGGGTAATCAAACTCCATGTATACATTGTATTTATTCTTTGTAAAGTGATATTTTCCTACATTACCTGCAACAAATAAAAGTGCCTCATGATCTCCCTTGAGATGCTCCTCCACCAGCTTTATCATATTGTGATTATAGCCGCCGGCAAGTCCCTTGTCTCCAGTTATAACTATATAGGCCTTTTTCTTGCCTTCTTTTTCATCTCTTAAGTCAAAAAACTTATTTTCAATTTCTCCACTATGCATAAGTATATCTACCATAGTAGCCCTAACCTTCTCAAAAAAAGGCAAAGCGTGGTCAAGCTGTTTTCTGGCCTTCTTTAGCTTTGCTGCAGAAATCAACTTCATGGCCTTTGTAATCTGTTTTGTATCTTTTATACCCTTAATTCTGAGCTTAATCTCATTTATTTGAGCCAAATCTCATCACCAGCTTAAAATTTATTATTCTTCCACAATGGATTACTTATTTTCTACATTATATTTGCTTTTAAAATCATCTATTGCAGCTTTTAAGCTATTCTCAGCCGCTTCATCCAAGTTTCCAGTATTACGTATTGAGTCAAGAATTCCAACATGTTTCTCTTTAACATATTTCAGGAGTTCTTGGTTAAAATCCCTTACCTTCTTTATAGGTAAATCCATAAGGTACTTGTTGGTTGCACAATACAATATAACTACCTGCTCTTCAACAGGCAAAGTTTTATGCAGAGACTGCTTCAAAGTTTCTACAAGTCTCTCCCCCTGAAGCAGCTTATCTCTTGTTGCCTTATCAAGATCTGATCCAAATTGGGAGAACACCACCAATTCCCTATACTGAGCAAGGTTAATTCTTATAGAACCTGCAACCTTCTTCATTGCCTTTATTTGCGCAGCACCACCAACTCTGGATACCGACAAACCTACATTAACAGCAGGTCTTTGGCCTGAATGGAATAATTGAGATTCAAGATAAATCTGTCCATCAGTAATGGATATTACATTTGTAGGGATGTATGCAGATACGTCTCCTGCCTGTGTTTCAATTATAGGAAGTGCTGTTATGGAACCTCCCCCAAGGCTGTCACTCAGTTTTGCTGACCTCTCCAAAAGCCTTGAATGCAAATAAAATACATCTCCCGGGAAAGCTTCACGTCCTGGAGGTCTTCTCAAAAGAAGCGACATCGCTCTGTAAGCAACAGCATGCTTAGAAAGATCATCATATACAATCAAAACGTCCTTTTTATGGTTATACATAAACTCCTCAGCAACAGCGCAGCCTGCATATGGTGCTATATATTGAACTGTCGACATATCACTTGCAGTTGAAGAAACCACTACAGTGTAATCCATGGCTCCAAATTCCTGAAGGGTGTTTATTATTCCTACAACAGTAGATGCCTTCTGCCCAACAGAAACATAAACGCATATAACATCTTTTCCCTTTTGGTTAATGATAGCATCTATAGCTATAGCAGTTTTTCCTGTTTGCCTGTCGCCGATTATCAACTCTCTTTGTCCTCTTCCAATAGGCACCATAGCATCGATTGCCATAATTCCTGTTTGGAGGGGAGTATTTACGCTCTTTCTGTCAATAACCCCCGGTGCTGGTCTCTCGATTGGTCTGAATTGATTACTTGAAATCGGACCTTTTCCATCTATTGGTTTACCGAGTGGATTTATAACTCTTCCTATCAATTCCATACCAACCGGTACTTCAACAGGTTTACCCGTTCTTCTTACCTGTGTTCCTTCCTTTACCTCCAAACCTTCACCAAAGAGAACACTTCCTATATTGTCTTCTTCAAGGTTCATTGCCATACCGTAAACTCCGCTTTCAAACTCCAAAAGTTCACCGTACATACAATTTTTCAGACCATATATTCTTGCTATACCGTCTCCTGCACTCAATACAAAGCCAACGTCATCTACCTTTTCTTTATTTCCATAGCTTTCTATCTGTTGTTTAATTATCGAACTTACCTCTTCAGGCCTAAGAATCATATATATCACCTCTCTATAAAGCTGAAAATCAATTAAATTTCTATGTTAAGGAATATCTGAATACTACTTCGGATAGGCATTAAACGCTCTATTCTTGAATTAACAAGCTTTTAAGACCATCCAGTCTGGTTTTCAATGAAAAGTCCTCTACCCTGTCTTCAATCTGTACTTTTATACCGCCAATCAAGGATTCATCTATTTGAAGATCAGTATTTACACGGTCTTTCTTATATATCATTTTATATTTTTCTATTATTTTATCAACCTGCAACTCATCCAATTTAACTGCAGAGATTATTTTCAAATTCAATACATCTCTTCTTTCATCAGCAAACCTTTTATACTCGCTGAAAATACCTCTTATTTGCTTGATTCTCCCTTTATCGATTAATAACATAATTAACTTTAAAATGTTAGGATCAATACCTTCTAACATATCCATCAATAGCTTTTTTTTATCACCAACCTGAATCTGAGGGTTTTCCAAAAAAGCGCTCAAATCTGAGTTATTATTAATCAGATTTATTAAAGTATCAAAATCATTCAATACTTTATCAGTACTGCCATCTTTTTGAGTTATCTCAATCAATGCCTCAGCATATCTGCTTTCTACTAATGGCATTATAATACTTCCTTTCATAAGGTATCGTTAAATAAAAAATTAGTCTTTGCATTTTATAAATCTTAATTTAAGGCATCACATCTATAAGTCTTATTGAACTACATTCCTATGCAATGCCCTTTTTAGTAACAACTTCATCAACAAGTTTCTTGTTGGCTTCAGTATTCATGTTGGCTTCCATAACCTTTGAAGCAGCTTCAAGAGCAAGACTAACAATTTCATTTCTCATTGCTTTTATCATTTCATTTCTTTCACGCTCAATCTCTGCTTCTGCTTTCTCTCTTAAGACTTCTGCATCAGCTTTGGCCTTCTTTATTATCTCATCATACTTATCTTGTGCATCAAGCTTTGCATCATTTATTATTTTGCTAGCGTCTGCATGTGCGGTCTCAAGCTTCCTTTCATAAGCAAGCTTAAGATCAGCTGCTTCCTCATTACTTTTTTGAGAGCCTTCCAACTGCTCCTTTATTA
The DNA here is from genome assembly GCF_000179595.2 of Acetivibrio cellulolyticus CD2. Lineage (NCBI taxonomy): Bacteria > Bacillati > Bacillota > Clostridia > Acetivibrionales > Acetivibrionaceae > Acetivibrio > Acetivibrio cellulolyticus. The sequence goes on from NZ_JH556653.1 coordinate 1,292,419, forward strand.
AATTTGCCCTATTTTCCATAAATTCAGTAATAGGCTTAAAAAGAAACTTCTTTAAAATCAAATAAAGAACTAATAAATTTATAATTGCCCATATAAAATCTGGAACACCAAATAGTAAATCCATAAAAGTCCCTTTCCAACGGCAAACTAGATTTTTATACTCCATCTATGAAGAGGGATACCAAACACCAGTATCCCCTTCAAAATCATAATGGAATAAAAAGTTTCTTACCGTTTATTATTTTAACAGTACTAACAATAATGCGATAACGAATCCATAAATAGCAGTTGCTTCTGCCAAAGCTGCACCCAACAGTAAAACTGTTTGTATCTTTGATGATGCTTCTGGTTGTCTTGCTACCGCTTCAGCCGCTTTTCCAGTTGCCAAACTAATACCAATTCCTGCTCCAAGACCTGTTAAAACTGCAATACCCGCTCCTATAGCCATTAAATTCATTATCTTCACCTCCTTATTCAATTGCCTCAGCAATATAGAGTGATGTTAGGAAAACAAAAACATACGCCTGTAAAATTCCATCAAATATATCAAAATATATACTGAGTACACCTGGTAAAAGTATTGGTATAGCAATATAAAGCAATTCCATTACTATTGCAGCACCCAATATATTTCCAAATTGTCGGAAGCACAACGATATTGGTCTTATAAAATAGTCAAGGATTTTAAATGGAAGCATAACAGGTACAGGCTCAATAAAGCTTTTGAGCCAACCGGATACCTTCTTGACCTTTATGCCAGCTACCAGTACAACTACCATTGACATAACTGCAAAAGCCAAGGTAACACTTGCATTCTTTGTTGGTGGCAGCAGGTTAAAGTCTGGTAAGCTTTTTAATGCTTCAATATGAGTTAAATGATATAACTCTTCACCACTTGGAATTACATTAAATATAGATATTGTATTTGAAATTACAAGGAACAACAAAACTGTGCCAATATATGGAGCAAACATCTTCCAATGATGACCTATAGTGTCCTTTGCAAAGTTGTTTACAAACTCTACTATTACCTCAACAACATTTTGTTTTCCATGAGGAACCAGTTTAAGATTCCTTGTAAAAACTATTGAAAATACAATAAGAAACGCCATTATAAGCCATGTTACTATAACAGACTGTGGAATCTGAATCGTTTGACCAAACAAATGAATGTCAATATTATGACTTTTTATTAACTCAAGTATTTCTTCTCCAATGCCTTCCATGTTTACACCCTCTTATTGAAACTTATTATGGGATATATGCAAAGCCTCAGTTATGCTGTTAACCATGATTACTGCCGGTATAAGCAATACACCTGTTAAAACTCCTGCAAAAAACCACATATTAAATTTTATTGATACTGCAATCAATACTAACGTTGCCATTTGTGCCAACATAAATTTTACTAATGTCCTGGCAGCTACAAAGCTTTTGTTATCTATACTAATCAAACTTGTTATAAAATTTGATGTATATAAGAACTTAAGTATTCCAAAAATCGTCCCGCAAATTAAGCCTATAGCTATTAACCATCTTTGATCAAGAAATATTAAATTAATTATTAACAAAACTATAAAAAATATTAAAACTCTTTTTATTAAAAACTTCTGTAAAGCATTATCAGCCAATGCTATTCATCCTTTTTTGTATTTCGGGAGCATAGCCCCTTCACTTTTGCCTCTTTCATTCCACATATAGCAAAATAAACAATATTATTTAGGTGTCTCCAACTTGCTATTACCTAAAAAATTTAATAAAAAAACCGACACAGCTCTAATACAAGCTTTTTCGGCAACATCGTTATTTTTTAAACAATGAAATCATATTAACACACGTTATGATATTATTCAACATAAAATGTACTAAAAAAATCTCATATAACTAATATATTTTTCGGCAAATTTCTATATTTACTTTATAAGAAATTCTAAAGGTTTTTCCTCCGTTAACCCAAATTCATAAAGAAGTGCTTTGGCAATTCTCGAAGACGCAAATCCATCACCATATGGATTAACCGCTTTGGCCATTTCCTGATACTCCTTATTGCTACTAAGAAGTTCACAGGACAAATCTATTATCTTGTCCTTATCCGTGCCAGCAAGTTTAACAGTACCTGCTTCTACAGCCTCCGGTCTCTCGGTCTCGTTTCTAAGGACAAGTACTGGTTTGCCCAGAGATGGAGCTTCCTCCTGCAATCCGCCTGAATCAGTCATTACAAGGTAGGATCTATCCATAAGATTGTGCATATCCTGTACATCCAACGGATCAATCAAGTGAATACGGCTATGCCCTCCCATAATCTCTCTTGCAACGGACTGCACTGCAGGGTTCAGATGAACGGGATATACTATCTTCACATCTTCAAAAGTATCTGCAACGTGCTTTAAAGCCTGGCAGATATTTTTTAATGGCTCACCAAGGTTTTCTCTTCTGTGAGCTGTAACAGTTATAACCCTACTTCCTGAAAAATCAATAGCCCTCAAATCACTGTTTTGGAAAACATAACCTTCCCTTACAGTAGTTTTAATAGCGTCAATTACAGTGTTTCCTGTTATATAAATCTTATTAGCATTAACATTCTCTTTTAACAAATTGTTTTTATTAGTCATAGTAGGTGCAAAATGAATATCTGTCAAAACACCTGTCAGCTTCCTGTTTATTTCTTCAGGATAGGGGAAATATTTGTCGTTTGTCCTGAGTCCTGCCTCAACATGGCCCACGCTGATCTTGTTATAAAAGGCCGCAAGACTTCCTATAAATGTTGTTGTTGTATCTCCATGTACAAGAACTATGTCTGGCTTAGCTTTTCCAAAAACTCTGTTTAAGCCCTCCAGTCCCCTTGTAGTTATGTCTATCAGTGTCTGCCTGTCCTTCATTATATCCAAATCATAATCAGCAGTTATATCAAATATTTCAAGAACCTGATCGAGCATTTGTCTATGCTGTGCGGTAACACATACTGTTGTATCAATCTGGTCATATTTTTTTAATTCCTTAACTAAAGGTGCCATTTTTATTGCCTCCGGTCTAGTGCCGAAAACAACCATTGCTTTCAATCTGTCCAAAATAATCCTCCCTAAAACATAATAGTGCTCCATATAATGTTAAACACTATTTTTTCGCTTTTTGTATTGATAAACTTGGTATATTCTCTTCCTCAACTTTATTTTCGATATCAGGAGCATCATTAATTTCGCTCATGTACCTTGAACCTGCAATAACAAATATTGATAGAGCAATTATAAGTACAACTGCACTTAAAGCTCCCTTATCAGCTAACACAATAGCAACAAGGCCCAAAGCTCCGCTTACAGCATACATGGTTACGACCGACTGCCTCTGACTAAATCCCATGTCTATAAGGCGGTGATGCAAATGCCCTCTATCTGCAGCCATAATAGGCTTTCTTTGAATAAGTCTCCTTAGGATAGCAAAAGTAGTATCAAATAAAGGCAGTCCAAGAACCAATATCGGAATAACTATAGATATTGCTGCATAGGTTTTCATCATTCCCTGAATAGAAATGACACCTAGTGTAAAACCTAAAAACGTAGAACCTGTATCACCCATAAATATTTTTGCTGGATTAAAGTTATATGGTAGAAAACCAAGGGTTGCTCCTGCAAGAATCGCAATAATCATAGCAGTTTGTACTTCTCCATACAAAATTGCAATAAACATAAGTGACAAATATGAAATAGAGGATACCCCAGCCGCTAGACCATCAAGTCCATCAATAAAATTGATAGCATTAGTAATCCCTACAATCCAGAATATTGTAAGCGGATATGCAATAAAATCACTAATCACCGAAGTACCAGTTGATGAAAACGGGTTTGTTATAATTGATATCTTGTCACCTGATATCCAAACTACTGCTATAGCCGCTAATATCTGAAATACAAACTTAATTTTAGGACCTAATTGTTTGATATCATCAACAATACCCATTCCTACAATGATAAAAACACCCACAAGCATTCCTAATAATTGTTGGTTTGGCGTAATTCCTATAACACCTATAAAAGTACTAATCAATCCAAACATTAGAGTCATAATAAACCCTGAAAAGATTGCCAATCCTCCCAATCTAGCAATGGGCTTTTTGTGCATCCTTCTCTCATCTTTTGGAACATCGACAGCTCCAATATAAAATGCCACTTTTTTTGCAATTGGAGTTGCAACAAATGAAACTATAAAAGCAAGGGCAAAAGATATAAAATATTCAAAAAACACAAGAACACCTTCTTTTCTAACATTAATCTTTTGTAAAATAATAAATAAAACCCTGCTCAAATAAACGTGCCTGAAACTATATTGCTATGCTACTAAAATTATTATTCTCCCAATCAAATGTATCTCCTTAACATATACATACTAAATTAGCAAAAATTCACATTATCGTATATCAGAGATAAATTTCGCATACTAGTTTTATTTATAATACTATTCTACATCAAACTTTACAACTCTTATTCCTGCCTCTTTTAGTAATTCTAAGGCAAGATTATCGGGATACTCTCCCTTAAACACAATTTTCTTAATTCCTGCATTAATTGCCATCTTAGCACATAATACACAGGGCTGATTTGTAACATATAGTGTTCCGTCTTTTACACTTGTTCCTGAATAAGCAGCCTGCACAATAGCATTCTGCTCTGCATGTATGGCTCTGCAAAGTTCATGTCTTTCCCCTGAAGGCACATTCATTTTTTCCCTTAAGCAGCCTATTTCATCACAATGCTTGCATCCCATAGGAGCGCCATTATATCCAGTCGCAAGTATACGCTTGTCTTTCGCAATCAGTGCTCCTACCTGACGCCTTTTACAAGTTGACCTGCTTTTAATAAGATCAACTATTTCCATAAAGTACTGATCCCAAGATGGTCTCACAAACTTCCCCCCTGTGTGAACAAAATACACTAAAATATATTTCGTACATTTCTATCAGAAACTTAACGCAAAAACACCCAAAACAATTATTTAGTACCAAAAAGCCTGTCCCCGGCATCACCTAAACCAGGTATTATATATCCATGGTCATTCAACTTGTCATCAACTGCAGCACAATATATGATAACATCAGGATGATCTTTGTTTATTCTGTCAATACCGTCCTTTGAAGCTATGAGACACATCAACTTAATACTGCTAACCCCTTTATCCTTTATGTATTTTATAGCAGCTGACGCGGAACCACCTGTTGCAAGCATAGGGTCTACTACCACTATCTCTCTCTCAGATACGTCATCCGGCAATTTACAATAATACTCTACAGGTCCGAGAGTTTCGGGATCTCTATAAAGTCCAATATGTCCAACTTTAGCCATAGGTAATAACTTTAACATCCCATCAACCATACCAAGGCCTGCTCTTAATACAGGAACTATACCAAGTTTTTTGCCTGATATAATGTTAGTTTTAGCAACTCCAACCGGAGTTTCTATTTCAACTTCTTTTAAAGGCATATTTCTTGTTACTTCATATCCCATCAGCATTGATATTTCTAGTACTAATTCCCTGAATTCCTTCGTCTGAGTATTCTTGTCCCTTAAAAGCGAAATCTTATGTTGTATTAAAGGATGATCAAGTACAAAAACATTCTTCATGTGCTATTTCTCCTTTTATTTGCTGTATTTTTTTTCTATATCCTCTATTTTATTTACCCTTTTTTGATGCCTGTCGCCCAAAAACTCAGCTTTTAGCCAAGTATCCACAATATCAATTGCCAGATCCAGACCAATAATTCTTTCACCTAATGCTAGAATATTGGCATTATTGTGCTCTCTACTCATTCTTGCCATAAAGCTATTAGTACATAAAGCTGCTCTAATACCTGGTACTTTATTTGCTGCCATAGAGATTCCTATCCCTGTCCCACAAATAATTATGCCTTTTTCGCATTCTCCACTTTTTACAGCTTCTGCAACTTTCAAGCCATAGTCTGGATAGTCAACTGATTGAGAATCGCATGTTCCAAAGTCAACCACTTCGTAATTGTTTGATTGAAGGAACTTTACTATATCTCCTTTTAATTTGTATCCTGCATGATCATTACCTATTGCAATTTTCATGTTATCCTCCAGATTTATATTTTATATTATAGGAAACTTTATGTCAAAACAAAAAACTTCAAAAGCTTTAAATGAGGCTTATACTCACCAAATTTATTGTTCAAACTCTTTAAGTCTTTGAATCAATGCATCAATCGCTTCCTTTATCTGCTGTGCACATCTTCTATACACTTCTTCAGACCCTCCATACGGATCGCTGATGTCTGTTGAAAAACCGTTTATACCTCTGCCACTTTCATAAGCAAATTCCTTTAAGGTATACGCTTTACTTTGGGCATTGGAAAACATTTTAAGCAGTACTCTTTTATGTTCTCCCGTCATAGTAAGTATAACGAAGGCGTTATCAATATCTTCCTGAGTTATGCGTTTTGAAATGTGATAGCCTATATCAATATTCCAATCTTTTAAGACTCTCAATGCATAAGAACTTGCACATTCCCCATCATATGCCGAAATTCCGGCAGAAAAGGCTGTAAACTGCGTCATACTATTTTCTTTTTTGACAGCATTATTAAAAAGGCCTTCAGCCATAATGCTTCTGCATGTATTCCCTGTACAAACAAACAGTACCCTTTTCATTTTCCTGTCTCCCTCTTTTGTATAAACAGATATTGAAAAGCATTTTTATAATACTTATATTTTAATAATATTATACCCTGCTGCCTTTTTCATTCTATTCATTATCGCAAGACCAATACCTGAACTATCAACAGATTCTGCAAAAATCATCTGTACGTCCGTTTTGTCAAAATCCCTTAAAGCCTTAAACAGATTTGCCGCTATAGTCCCAGGACTTAACCTGCTGCCAAGAGATACTGCCAAACTCTCAGGATACAAGTGTACCGTCTCATCGGTTGCCAAAATTCCAACTTTTATATCCTTACCTTCATACTCCTTGACCATTTCGTTAATCCTTACAGCAATCTTTTCCGGATCACCCTCTACAATTATAACATCGGCTTTCGGTGCATAGTGCTTATACTTCATTCCGGGTGACCTTGGAATAATTATATCATCAAGATTTTTCTTTACAAGGGTGGGATCAATCTGAATTTGTCCTAAAACATCTTCTAATTGTTCTACTGTTATTCCTCCAGGACGTAGTAACATTGGAGGGTCTAAAACCATATCTACAACAGTAGATTCGACACCAATATCCGAAAATCCTCCATCAATTATCACATCGACCTTACCATTTAAATCATTTATCACATGCCTTGAATCGGTTGGACTGGGTTTTCCGGAGACGTTAGCACTAGGGGCTGCTACCGGCAATTCAGCTTCCCTGATCAATGCAAGGGCAATAGGATGCGATGGAACTCTAATAGCGACAGTATCAAGTCCTGCCGTTATTACTTCCGGAATTATAGGCAGCTTGTCCATAACTAGTGTAAGAGGTCCTGGCCAGAACTTGTCCATAAGGATTGAAGCTTTATTTGGTATGTGTGATACCAATTTTTCTACAGACCGCTTATCAGCTACATGCACTATAAGCGGGTTGTCTGATGGCCGCCCCTTCGCTATGAATATTCTCTCTACAGCTTCTTTATTTAAAGCATTAGCCCCAAGGCCATAGACGGTTTCCGTTGGAAATGCTACCAGTCCGCCATCTTTTAAAACCTGGGAAGCGTACCTTATCTTAGATATATCAATATTGCCACTGTTAATTTCTATAATTTCTGTTTTCAAAACCATTCTCTCCTTAAAGAACCCATTTCACTAATACTCTATATTACTAATTTAAATATTTTAAATGTGTTTCCTCGTTTTGCATCTCATATACTAGGAAGAACTACTTTGCGGTCACTAATTTATTGTCGTTATTATTATACCACAAACCATGCCAAAAACATTACTAATGGAAGGCAGTCTCCCTAAATATAGTTTTTTGGATTCAACCATCAATTCTCCATAAACTACATAAAGCATAGCACCAGCAGCAAATCCGAGACAGGCCCCGATAAACTTTTGCGAAATTCCTCCAATTATGGCTCCTAATAAAGCTCCTAACCCCATCGGTACACCTGAGAGCACAGTAATGAAAAATGCCTTTTTGCTCGAAAATCCCCCGGCTTTCATGGGAACTGCCATTGCAACACCTTCAGGTATATCATGTATTACAATCACAGCTGTTATAATCATACCCAAGCTTACAGAAGCTTCAAACCCAGAACCCACTGCAAAACCTTCAGGAAAATTATGCAGCGCAATTCCTACTGCCATTACAATTCCCGCCCTTAAAAGTCCTGAGTTGCGGCTTTTGGTCTTTAAGAACTCAGCTCTCCCAAGAAATTCCTCAACTAATAAAATTGTAAGAACCCCGAGAAAAACTCCAAATAAAGTTAGACTTATTCCCCCATAATTAAACGCCTCAGGTATTAGCTTAAAACACACCACTGAAGTCATCAACCCTGCTGAAAACTCTAAAATAGAACTTATAAAGCGCCTGTTAACTTTCTTAACAAAAAAAGCCATTAAACCACCGATACTTGTACCTGCTATACCGGAGATAAGGCCAATAAGTGTAACCTTTATCAAATATTCCACACTTTACCCCCATATTCCAAACTCCATTAAATTAAGGATATTACCTTTCATTAACGCTTTGGACCTCACTGAATTTATATTTAATTCTATTCAGTATAGGGGCAAATTATTAGTACTAATAAAAGTTGCAATAGTAAATTAAACGTTATGCAACTTGTAAACAACTAAGGAAAAGCTGAAACATTGCAAAAATGTAGCTAAAATATGATTTTATCTATATTTCATCGTCAATTCCGCCGCTTCCAAGACGTTCAGCCTGATCAGTAGTAATCAGTGCATCTATAACCTCGTCCATGTCACCTTCTAAAATACTCTCGAGCTTATAAAGTGTAAGGCCTATTCTATGATCCGTCATTCTTCCCTGCGGATAGTTATATGTCCTGATTCTTTCGCTCCTGTCACCTGTACCAACCTGACCCTTTCTAGCCTGTGCAATTTCACTGTTCTGCTGCTCCTGGGCTATCTCGTACAGCTTGGATCTAAGAACCCTCATGGCCTTATCTTTATTTTTATACTGTGATCTCTGGTCCTGACAGCAAACAACTAAACCCGTAGGAATATGGGTTATTCTAATTGCTGAATCGGTCTTGTTAATATGCTGTCCACCTGCACCGGACGCCCTATAGGTATCTATCCTCAAATCATTAGGATTTATATCAACATCCACTTCCTCAACTTCAGGCAAAACAGCCACTGTAACTGTAGAAGTATGAATTCTTCCATTTGCCTCTGTTTCAGGTATCCTCTGTACCCTGTGCACACCACTTTCAAACTTTAACTTGCTGAAAGCTCCGTTTCCTTCAATAGCAAAAACTACTTCCTTAAACCCACCGATTTCCGTCGGATTTGAATCCAGCATTTCCGTTTTCCATCCGCATCTTTCAGCATATCTTGTATACATCCTGAAAAGTACACCGGCAAACAATGCAGCTTCTTCGCCTCCAGCGCCTCCACGTATTTCAACAATTACATCTTTTTCATCATTAGGATCCTTAGGAAGAAGGAGTATCTTAAGTTCCTTCTTAATTTTTTCCAATCCCTCTTCTGCCTCTTTAAGCTCCATTTCAACCATTTCACGAAAATCTTTATCGAGCTTGTCGTTTAAAAGCTCCTTTGCATCAGCAATCTCCTGAGTAACTTTTTTATACTCACCATACTTGCCAACTAATTCCTGAAGCTCTGCATGCTCCTTCATTAACTTCCTATATTCATCCTGATTTTCAATCACTGCCGGATCACTAAGCTTATGATTCATTTCCTCATATCTGTTCTCTGCAGCCTGCAATCTATCAAACATCTTGCACCTCTAATTCAAAGAATATTAAATCCACAATCACATATTATATCATGTATTCATGGTATATTCTAGACAAAAATGAAGTATTTAATGCTTTTATGAATCGCAAGTTTAAATAACACAATTTTTAAGTAAATAAAAACTCCAGTACATTGATTCCCCCACATTTTCGCCTCTTATATTTCGTCTGAAAGATGCGGAGTATGTAAAAAGGCAACTTTTCAGTTGCCCTTATCAGTTGATTTATCTTTATTTGATGTTTTGATATCATTAGATTTCTCGTCCTTATCCAACGGATAATTTCGCACAATATATATTTCTACCCTCCTGTTTTTAGCTCTTCCTTCTTCGGTAGAATTATCATACTTCGGCTTAAATTCTCCGCACGCTTGTATAGAGAATTTTTCAGGTCTTAGCTTTCCCTGATCCCTCATAAAACTCATTACATTTATAGCTCGAAAGGAACTTAAATCCCAATTCGAACGAAATTTATCATTATGAATGGGTACATTGTCTGTATGTCCAACAACTTTAATGCTATTGTTTAGCCCCTTTATAATACCAGTAAGTTTTAAAAGAAGAGGATACACTTCCTTTTTTATATCCGCTTCTCCTGTATTAAACAACACAACGTCCTGTATGGAAATCTCAAGTCCCTCACTATCAAGTACCAACTTTATATTGTTTGAATACCCTTCTTCCGAAATTTCTTTTTCTATATTGTCCTTAATCTCTTTCATTTTTTCATCTTCTTTAGTTTCATTACTTTTTGTTGTAGATACAGTAATATCATTTGAATTTTCTTCACTGGTACCAACACTGCTCTCATTTTTCACCAATGGAATTACAGAATTCCCGTCACCCTCCATCATGCCTGCTCCGCCTGAAAATACTATACTGAATTGTTCGCTCATCTCCTTCATCTTTGCGTTATCCGTTTTACTCATAGCAAACATAACTATAAAGAGTGCAAGCAAAAGTGTCATCATATCAGAATATGGCAGAAGCCATGTTTCATCCGCGTGTTCCTCATGATGTACTTTTTTATTTGACATGATTCATCTCCTCTTTCCCGCTACTTTTCATTAGCTTGCTCCAGTTTCCTTCTAACCTCAGGCTCCAGCATACCATATAGTTTTAGCTCCATGCTCTTAGGACTTTCTCCTGCTTGAATGGACAAAACACCTTCGGCAATAATTCGCAATATAGCTATTTCCTCATGTGATTTTCTTTTCAACCTTGATGCAAATGGGTGACAAAGAACATATCCAATAAATATACCATATAGTGTTGCAACAAATGCTGCTGCTATCATATGTGCAAGTTTTTCTGTATCATTAAGGTTTCCTAGAGCTCCGATAAGCCCTATTACGGCACCCAAAACTCCAAGTGTAGGAGCTGCGCTGCCCGCTGTTGAAAATATAGAAGCAGCTGCTCGATGCCTTTCTTCCATTGAGTCAATTTCGACATTGAGAACTTCTCGTATGTATTCCTCTTCAACCCCATCTATAACCATACCCAAACTTCTTTTCATAAATTGGTTTTCAGTTTTTTCAATAGTCTGTTCCAGTGATAGCAAACCTTCTCTTCTGGCCATTTGAGACAGCTCCAGAATCTGCTTGATAATCTCGCCAGGATCTACTTTGTGCTTGTCTGAGAATAGCACACCTGCAATCTTACCGACATTTAAAATTTCCTTTTTGGGAAATGAATTTGCTGTCGCAGCAATTGTACCTATAATTATAATAATTGCTGCCGCTGGATTCAAAAGAACTTCAATGTTTGCACCTTTAACAATCATCCCGACAATAATGGCCGCAAAACCTACAATAATACCAACAATCAGAAATATATCCATATTATCTCTCCTTGAGTCTTTGAGATATGATTGCAGAAAATTCTTCTATTTTAAATACATGCGAGATTTATAAATATTATCGGCATATTTATCGAATTTCTTAAATGAAAAATTATCGAATCGCAAAATGGAAGCATCTGAATAGAAGATCACTTTTTTTGAACTGTAGTTAAGACATAGTTATATTTCCATCTGTAATATAATGTAAATCCATTCACTAAATTCTTCGGCTTCGAATTCACCTTTCCTTTGTTTAATATTAGTCATATTATATAACCAGATTCCGGAAACTTACACAAGGCAAATTAAATATATATATAACTAGAACTTTGGGCTTAATACCAGGCCCAAACTCATATCAATATTATTTAGAGGGGGAGATACATATGACTCGGAAAGTTCTTCAAACTACACTAAAAGTTTTAGGTATAAAAAAATCCTATGCAGCTAAAATCATCGGAGTTAAAGATGGTACTTTCAGCTCAAAACTAAAAAGTTATAAAAATACGTCATATAGATTTTTTGATGACGAAATTTCATTGATGATTAACAAATTGATTTCTGAGAAGCTTTTTATAAAAGATGATGACAATGATCTTCAAAAAATTAAAAAAGGAGTCAAAGTGAAGGAACTGGCTGATGCAATTTTTAGCATCACAAAAAAAGATCCTTTTTATATCAATGAAAAAAGCTTATATTCCAATTATTCAAATGAGAGGTATTATGAATATATTGTAAATCTTATTTGGCTTGAACAAATGATTAGCAACAAATATCATTCATTTGTTATAGAAAATTCTTATTTGGATAAAGACCCAATCGAAACCTTTGAATCCTTTGAAAGTACTTTCTTTTTTTATAAGAAAGGAACAATAGGATTATAATGAAAAAATCTTTTTATTACTATATTTCGTACAGCGTATAATCTTTTTCTTTTCCATAGTCAAAAGGGAACCAAATAGAGCCCTTTTGACAACCTTCTTTTTTGTATTATCCGATTGAAATTAGTTTTCTGGGACTATAAACAAATACTTAAATTTTACAAACCCTATAATGTCATCGCCATATATCTCACGTTTTTCCCTTGGTTGAAGCCGTTGGCCATTTACAAATGTACCATTTCTAGAATCTAGATCTGTAATAAAGTATCTTCCGCTTTCCAAATTTATCAGAGCATGTCTTTGCCCAATAACCCTACTGGAAATAACATAATCAGAATATTCACTTATTCTCCCAATAATAAAATTATCTTTGAATATCTTAAACCTTTCAGCAATTGTTTCTGCCTGCGATGAATCGGTATCTAAAATCCTTTCCATAAATGGATAAATAATCTCATCAATTTCCTCGTTAGGAGAAATTATTATTGTTGTTTCTCCAATACGTTCAACAATTTCAAGCCTTTCATAGCTTATCTCCTCAATGTCCCTTAAGTATGTGTTTTCATCAGCTCTGATGGTGTGTATTTTCTTGTTTTTATCCAAAACTTGAAAAGAATACTGTTTCATATATTCAAATACGTTCTCAATCAGGTCTCTCCTTAAAAGCTCCTCAACTACACCTTCAGCCAGTCTTTTTAACGATACTCCCAAATCCGATCTGACCTTTATACGTTTGCTTCCAATTTGCAATTCAATGTTCTTTTTGTTTTGTTCTAAACAATTATTACTATAAACTTCAATTAATTTCTTCCATAAAAAGTCCGTCCTATTTTTACACAACGAATGGTATTCATAGGCACTTTCAATAAGCCTCTTTACAAATTCAGGCTTCAGCATATATTCACTAAGATATGATTTTGTATCATCTGGAAGCTCCAAGCAAGACATCATCTCCTCAAGCAATTCCCTATCCAGCATCCCTCTGTTTAAACGCTTTTGGTATTGGTCTTCAAAGACTTCCATAACTGTCATAATTGAAACACCTTTAATAGCACCTGAATTACCTGCATTGGGTAGATTTCTACCCTTCTCCCAGTTTTCAAAGGTGTCCATGCTGATTCCAAGCTTATTAACACATTCAATTTTGTTGACAAAAAGAATTCTTTGAAGATCACTAATTGTATCACCAAATATTTTTATATTCATAACTACCCCTAATACATTAATTGGTAAATAAATCGTTCGTAATTATTATATTAAAAATGCTTATGTATTGCAAGTTTACTGAAGCAAAACGTTTTTTATTAGTGGTTATGCGATTTATACCATAATTAAATCTTGTAATATGATAACTAATTGAGTTATCATATATATGTATTTTTTTACAGTTGATTTTAATATAAAATTGAGAGGTATGGTATGTTTAAACTTAAAAACTTTATTTGTATTATTTTATTAGTAGCTTTGGCAATTGGCCCATTGTCAAATAATTATATCGAAGTATTGGCAGAAAGCGATTCCACAAAAGCATTGTCAGCAGAGTCGGAATTACCTTCAATCAAACTAAACAAATGGAAAGAAGTATACAGTGCGGGTAGAATATGTATAGGATTATTGGATGATGATAGTCTTTGGGAATGGTGCACTCATACTGATAGTCTCTATACATTAAGACAGGATAAATTTAAATATCCAATAAAGATGCTGGAGAATATATCCGATGTATCCATCGGTCAGGGACATATACTGGCACTTACAAAAGACAATATTCTGTGGGCCTGGGGTACAAACAGCCTTGGCGAATTGGGAGATGGCAGCGGCAAAAATAATTCGAAACCCCAAATTATAATGAATGATGTACTACAAATATGTACAGGGAAAGATAGCACTAGCAGTTTTGCAATAAGAAGCGATGGCAGTCTTTGGGGATGGGGAAATAATGTGTATGGGCAGCTGGGAGACTCCACAAGTGCAATCAAAACTACCCCTGTTAAAATAATGGAAAATGTCAGATCTGTAGTCTGTGGAGAAAGGCATACTTTAGCCATAAAGAATGATAACAGCTTATGGGCATGGGGTGATAATACCGATGGACAGTTAGGCAATGAGACATATACAAAAAGTTACACGCCTGTTAAGATTATGGAAGATGTGAGCAGTATAGCTGTAGATTATACTTCATGCTTTGCCGTAAAGACCGATTACACATTGTGGTCATGGGGTAATAACCTTAATGGTCAATTGGGAGACGGTCAAAACTTGACTAAGAGGAATAAGCCCAAAATGATTTTAGGTAATGTATTCACCGTCACTGCAGCACCGCAATCAGCATATGCTATAACACTTGACAAATCATTATATTCCTGGGGGTCTAATTCTGGTGTTCTTTTAGGTGATAAAAGATCAGAAAATAAATTTTCTCCGGTAAAGGTTATGGATAATATTTCGAAAGTATCTGCTTATGATCATGTTATGGCATTAGACGAAAACGGCTTAGTATGGGGATGGGGATATAATGATTACTATCAACTCGGGAATTCAAAAGACAGCGTTATTTTAACTCCTACGTTGTTATCGGATAATGTCTCCGAAATTTCAACAGATTATAATACAAGCAGCTATATAACGTCCGACGGTTCATTATTTCAATTAGGTGATCTGGATGGAATTAATTGTTCTACTCCCCAGAACATCCCCGTTCAACCGTATATCGACAATATAACTGTTTCAGGTAACCTTATGAATATACAATTTTCAGGTGCTCCTTTAAATTCTATCAGTGAGTCTGATTTCAATATAACAAGAATAACAAATACACCTGAAACTGAAACAGTTACAGAGAATGTATATGCCAGCGTTTATAGCTTTGACCAAAACACTAATATTGCTATCCTTGAATTACCGGATCTTGCAAGTTATAATCCTTATAGCTTTATAAGTTATATTGTTTCCTATAAAGGGCATTTGGAGGTAACTACTAACGAAATTCCTGCACTACCAACGGCTTCCCCTCTATCAACACCATACTCACCTATGCCTGCTTCTACCCCTACATATATACCTGTTTCTACTCCTATACATACTACTTCGTCCTATACGCCTGAACCTCCTACACCTGCATCCACTTCAACTTTTACACCTATTTCGTCTTCTACATCTAAATCAACTTCTACCACAACCAATACAAATAGGAATACCCCAGCTCCAACTGTAATTCAGCCGCTACAAACCATTCCTGGTCCTAATCCTCAGGAAACTTCCAAAGATACTGACGCTGATTATAAAAAGATGATGGGAGATTTCCAAGAAAACATTGCTGAAATAATCAAAAGATATGAAGGTGTTTATGACCCTTACAATGAAAAAAACGAACTTATTACTACAGAAGCTGAAAAAACCATTGAGAAAATAGCTACCCAAAAAGTTATATGCGAAACTGGTATAGTAGAATTAGAACAAGAACTGATTTTACCTCAAAGTGAATTAGCATCAAGAGCCAAAAAGGATGTAGAGGAGTTTTTAGAAACACAACCATACGAACCCAACAGGATAATCCGCAAAAGAATTAATATTGATGTAGAATTAATAGATAATGGGCTAAACATAAATGTACTAAAGGATATCGTACCTTTGATGAAAGCTGAAATGGATGTAAAGATTTCATCAAAGTTTGGTAATATCATTTTATACTATGAAAACATAGAAGCACAGCTAAACAAAGACTTAAAAATTTACATGACTAATGAAAAAACAGAACCTGCAAATACAAAAATTAAAAGCAAAGTCAATCTCCTATTTAAGTACACAGATGGTACAATAATAGAAAAGCTGAATTGTAAAATAGGTTTGGAGCTTCCCTATGGAGATGGCAATCCTGATTATTGTGCTATTTACTATGAATCAAACGAAAATTCATCTGGCCAACAAAAGGCTATAGATACCAAATCTGCAAGTGCCCCCTACAATTTAATAAGGCAAGATCAAAAAATTGAATTAGGTCTTCCCTATGGAAATAGAAAACAAGAGTACTGCACAGAATATGCTGCGTCAACCACTAAGATGTACAATATGGGCGGACATGAAGACACCCAAAACAAAACTCTGAGGGTAAGCACCACAAGCTCTGGAAACTACCATGTAATTGAAGGCAAGAAGACTTTTACTGACATTGGAAACGAGGACCCTACGACTAAAAAAGCAATTGAGGTTCTTTCATCAAAAGGAATACTAAACGGAAAAGATGACGGTATCTTCGATCCAGCTGGCAAACTGAAAAGAAGCGAATTTGTGTGCCTTTTAATTAAAGTTCTTAACTTAATTGATGAAGACGCACATACTGATTTTATAGATGTTCCGGTAACAGCCTGGTACTACAATCCGGTTGCAATTGCTGATAACGAAGACTTAATATCAGGTTATCCCGGTAATAAATTCCTAGGAAACAATTCGATAAACAATCAGGAAATTATAAAAACCTGTGCTGTTACTTTACAAACTGAAAAAGGATATTACCTACCAAAAGATGAAAATAACCTTCTCATCTATAAAGACAATGCAGATATACAAAAATGGGCGCGCAAATATGTTTCACTAGGAACTAGAGAAGGCCTTGTAGTAAAAAGAGCCGACGGCAAATTCAACGCAACAACTCCCTGCACAAGAAGAGATGCCGCAGTCATTTTATATAGATTGTATAATAAACTTTAATCGCAGATTCGTATAGATAAACATTTGCAATTTATTATATGCTGGGAAGTTGGAGGTTTTATGGGGTATCAATATATATATATATTAGTAGGTTTATTAGCCTTAATTGCCAATATTGTTCTTTTGGTTTTATATTTAAAAATAAACTTTTTATTTCCATCAAAAAAAATTAAGTCTGATCCTCCTAAACTATCTGCTATTAATGAAAATGAGCAGAACATAATGGAACCGTTTGAGAATACTATTGACGTTGATGAAGATGAATTAACTTGAATGTAATGTTAAAACGCATTAACCAAATAACTTATTAAAAGTCGGGTGGTTTAAGATGGTAGGGGAAATAATAAAACAAAAATATAAAATAGAACGGCTTTTGGGTAAAGGTGCCTCAGGAGAGGTTTATTTGTGCAGAAATATAGAACTTGGTAACCTGTGGGCCGTTAAACGTATTGAAAAAAGCAAATCAAAATATGAACTTACAACAGAAACCAATATATTAAAGAAATTAAATCATATCAGCCTTCCTAAAATTGCAGACGTAATGGAAGATGAGACTGGAATATACATTGTTGAAAGCTACATCGAAGGAACTCCCTTAAACAAGCTCTTGGAAGCTCAAGGCACTCTTTCTGAAGAAAGGGTTGTCTCATTGGCAAAGCAATTGTGTGAAGTGTTATTATATTTGCATAACCTGAAACCTTTTCCGATTATATACAGAGATTTAAAGCCCCATAACATAATTATTACAAGCGATAATAGACCTGTATTAATAGACTTTGGCATTTCAAGGGAATACAAGGGCTCAGATAGAAAAGACACCGTCATTGCAGGCACCCCTCATTACGCTGCACCGGAGCAACTAACGGCCGAAGGTATTTCTGATGTCCGTGCAGACATATATAGTCTTGGTGTTACCTTACACCATTTACTGACAGGTGTACTGCCCAAATATGATGATACCAGTTTAATTCAATACAATAATAAAATATCCAGAAATATGGACTATATAGTAAGAAAATGTATCAGAAAGGATTTAAAGGATAGGTACCAAACTGTCGAAGAATTATTGACTGATTTAAAAAATATCAATAGGGTGAGAGTTTTAGACGTAAAGCTTAGGAAAATGAACCGTGTATTGATAACTTCCATGGTAATTTTATCTATGATATCATTCTCAACTGTTTACCTTGGCATTTCTGCTATTTATAAAGAGAATGCTGCCTTGCTGCTACTATCCCCACAAATATTATCCCTTTCAGTTAATCAAACTGGAATTATCAAAGTTTTAAAAGAATATCCCGATGGTTCAAAGGAAGAATTGAAAGCTTCAGATATTAAATGGAACTACCCAAGCTCCGAAGTAGCCAAAATAAGCAATGACGAAATCCAACCGCTAAAAGAAGGAAAAGCCCAATTTGACGGATCTTATAATGGAAAACCAATAAAACTGACCGTTGTTGTCAACGAACCTCTGGACGACACTAAAGATGTAAATATCAACCTGAAATACTTAAAAGACACAAACGTTACCCTTTTCGCGGGAGTCGGTCAGCATGCCGATATATCGGATGGAAATTCCAACACAGCGGTCGTTAATTATCCAAAAAGCCTGTCAATTAATAAGGTTACCAACGATACTTATTTCACAGACTCTGCAAAGCTCAGAGCAATTAAAGACGGATGGGTAAAAACTCTTGGCATTGAACTCGATAATTATAAAGATATTGACTTGGTAAAGATAGCATCCAGTGGGAATATCTATTTTTCTATTGCTCCCTATATAAATGAAAAAGAGCAGTATGTTTCAGAAATTTATATATTACAAGGCAATAAACCTAAGCTGATTTATCAGAATACTGAATCCACGTATAATATATCAGATTTTGCATTTGACAGTTCAGAAAACATGTACATATTGCAGCCAAAGACAATTGGTTTAGATGCTGAAACTACCTTTACCTTAGTTGATAGACTTAGCGGAAGCATAAGTTCAAGAGACATCGGAAGTGCCGAAAGCATTACTGTAGACGGAAACAATAATATCTTTATATCAAGCTCAACAAATGGCACAATACTAAAATTAGATCAAACCGATGGACGTTTTAAAAACTTTGCTGGTAAGGAAATGGATAAAAACTTCATTGATGGTACACAATGCAGCTTTTTTTCTCCTGAAAAGATCGTTGCCGATGGTAATTACATATATGTAATTGATAGCAACGTGTTAAGAAGAATTGTTTTGGAAAATGGCAAGTTGGTTGATGTTGAAACCCTTGCAGGCAAGGTTGGAAAAGGCCAACAAAACCTCACTTCCTCCTTAGGTTATAACGCCTGGTTTGCAAAACCAAGCGATTTAGCAATAGATGCTGCTGGAAATATCCTTTTGACTGACTCCGATAATAGCGTCATATGGGAAATTAAGCTCCCTGCAGATAAGTAATCATCAATGTTCCAGATACACAACAAAAAAGGCAGCTTCAAAGCCACCCTTTTGTCTAGCTAAGGAATGCTGAAAATATAATTCAGCTATTCCTAAAATAAAGTATCTATTTTACAATTTCAATATCACCATTTTGGGTATCAGCAATTATGTTTACTTTTTGTTCAAACGCGTCATATCCGCTGCTTTCCGCCTCTACAAAACTATTAGCCAACTGCTTGCTTATATTTTTGTAGGTTATCTCAGGTATTAATAGGTTAATATCGGCATTGGTTGTTTGTGCTTTAATTCTGTAAGCTCTCTTCTCCATGTCATTCATATTGACTTTTATGCCTGCTTGATTAGTCTTGAGGTTCATATTGATATCGGAGCACCCCTGATAATTATGAACATTTTCAATGAGAATTCTGCCGTTTCTGCTTACAGCGTTAAGATTTTGAGTTTTTACGTGCTTAATATCTATAAGGGAATTAACCGTATTTACATCGATGTCCTTCCCTATAATATAACCAAACTGTATTCTTGCATTTCTGGTTGTAACACTGATTTTATCACTGTTCACACCCATGAGTTCGATATTGCTGTTAGTTGTTTGAGCTTCAAACATCTCTGCTATAGAATCCTCAACATATACTTTTCCGTTTTTAGTCTTAAGGATTATTGACTTAAACTTTATTGAAGGTAAAAATATCTCATGGGAAACGCTAACATTCTCCTCTTTGTTACTCTTTAAGGCTATGCTGCTATCATCCTGGCTGAAATTAAGGAGCTCATCAGCATTTTCATAAGGGCTTCTTATTGTTGATTTTATAATCACTTTATTATCCATATGCTTTTTAACAAGTATATTGCCATTTACACCTTCAACATCAAGAGTCATACCTTCTGCTATATCCCCTGTTTCGAAGGACTTTTCAACAGCCTTATACTTTCCAAAGATATTAAATGAGTTTGTATCAACAAAACTACTTACAAAATCAACTACTTTGTCTGCAATTCCAATAGTTGTATTAGCAAGAGTTCTTCCAACCTTCTCAGCTTTCGTACTGAATTCTTCTATAGTGCGGTCAAAATCCTTTTGATTGTAGTTATTTTTTAAATCCTTTTTCCAATCATTCAACTTGTCTTTTACTTTTGAAACTTCATCACTGAAGTTAACCTTTTTCTGCTGCCTTGAACTATTAGCAGTATTGTCACTTTGAGCTCCCTTATTCACAGGCTCTACAGCTTCAATAAGTCTCGCTGCCTCTTCACTGTTAATTTTGCCTTCTTCCAACATTTTAAGTATAAGAATCTTTTCTTCACTTGCCATAATCTATCACCCTCCAATTAGTAAGCTAAATTTGAAAATCTATCCAACCGATATATATTAACCTTTCAGCAATTCCATTGCCTCATCAAAACCGATCTCCCCATTATTGAGTTTCTCAAGTACTTCTTTTTTCTTTCCGTCTTCCTCAACCTGTGGTTCCGGCTTATGACCCAATGCCGCTGCAGCATCTTCAAGTCTGTTTTTTACTGTAGGATATGAAACCCCCAGTTCTTTTTCCATTTCTTTAATATTGCCTCTGCATTTAATAAATGTATCTATAAACTGCTTTTGTTCTGAAGTAAGTCTGCAAAACTTGCACAGTGTAAATTCCCCTTCTATAGTTGTATTACAATTATCGCAACTTATTCTAGTTACAATTGTATCACTGTTGCAAACAGGGCACTTTCCTAAAACTTCCTTACCCATAAAACCACTCCTTAAAATTATGATGTAGCATATTAATATTTTTAACTATAAATTAAATATTATTTATTATATATTTATATTAATATATAATTTTTCCATTGTCAATATTTCAATTAAATATTTTTAATAGGATTATTAATTTTTTTAATGTACAACTCAATTTTATTAATTATGTGTTTTACAACCATATAAATGCTTATTAAAATTCTATAGAAAAAACCGTTTCCGGAGAGTATACCACATTTCTCATTCTAACTGCTCCATTTCAATAATTTACTCAATTAAGTTATATATACTTAACTTAATCTACGATTTCTTCAAAACGATTTACTAATTTACCATTGACTTCTTTTTGACCCATGAACATTTCTAGCGGTCTTACCCAAATTCCACGCTCACCATATAAGGCCTGATATACAACCATTTCTTCAAGAGTCTCGGAATGCTTTGCAACATATAAGACAAGATAATCCTTGCCTTTGAAGTGTCGGTATCTCTTGCCTGTCTTTATACATCTTTCACTTTCAAGTGGATAATATTTATTTTCCATATCTTACACACCTCCATTATGTATGCTTTTAAATCATATCTTTAATTCTATTATTGAGTATTTCGGTAAATCTCCTTTTCTTAAATTCATTCTCAAATACCTCAACCTTTTCCATTTTCAGTCCTCCATATTAGATTTAATCCTTTAAAACCATCATTGTCAATATCAAAACAGGATTTGTAAATTCCTATATGCACATAAAAAGAGCAATTCCCTTTGTAGAGAATTGCCCTGATTTTTACACTAAGAGCTTGTGATAATTAAGTCCACAACCTTTTTAGTGTATAGTGCATTCATAGTTTTCAAAAATCGCTTAATTATGGCTCCATACCCCAATTAAGAATACCCAATATATATCCAGGTGATTTGTTCCATTCAATATAATACGATGCCGTTGAGTTGAATGAGTAATCACCAGTTTGGATAAAGTTTGTCCAATTGTTTTTTGCGAAACGCATCTGAATTTCAGTAGTTTCACCTGGAGACAATATTCCTGTATTACTTTTAAATCCTATTTCAATATAATAGTCTGCTGATGACGTTGGCAATATCATCTTGTTTATGCTTGATATTATGTTAGAACTTCCTGCTGTAGCCCAATCACACCAGATAGTTTGTGCATATTCTCCATTTATAGTATAGTAATACCGAACTTTTATATCGGATAGATTAATTGGAACATTTCCAGTATTGGTAATCTGGAACTTCGGATTTATTGAATTTACTTCGGCAACAGTTGTTGCATTAAACATTTTAACACTTATTTTTCCTTGGGTAGGTGTTGCTGTTGCTGTTGGTGTTCGTGTTGCTGTTACTGTTGGCGTTGGTGTTGTTGTCCGTGTTGCTGTTGGCGTTAGTGTTGGCGTTGATGTTGGTGTCCGTGTTGCTGTTACTGTTGGCGTTGGTGTTGTTGTCCGTGTTGCTGTTGGCGTTAATGTTGGCGTTGCTGATGGTGTCCGTGTTGCTGTTGGTGTTACTGTTGGTGTTACTGTTGGTGTTGCTGTTGGGGAAGAAGTCTGGGAAAATTTAAACCAGTTTACATTAAATAAACCGCTCCCATTTCCTTTTAACACCAGATATAATTTATGCTTCCCTGTTAAGCCATTAACATCACATGATTTTGTAGTCCAGTTCTGCCATCCCCCTGTGCCAGATATAAAACATGTTCCAACGAGTGTTCCTGTTAAGCTGTCAAGTCTGATTTCAATACTCCCCCCGTTGTTTGCACTTGCCACTCTTGCATTAAATGCAGATGCACCATTTCCAAAATCTACATTATCGAACACTATATAATCTCCTGTATCAATATAACCAATATTTTTTCCGCCTTCAGAACAGTTTTCCGTCTGAACACCAGACATAAAAGAATAATTTTCTGCTTCAACCTGATTATAAGGATTTATCATAGATGTTGGTGTCGATGTTGGTGTCAATGTTGGTGTCGATGTTGGAGTTAATGTTGGTGTCAATGTTGGGGTCAATGTTGGTGTCAATGTTGGGGTCAATGTTGGGGTCAATGTTGGGGTCAATGTTGCGGTCAATGTTGCTATCGCTGTTGCGGTCGCTGTTGGGGAAACAACTTCTTCAGAAAACAATACCGTCTGCGGAACTAATTGGTTAAATTTTATTGGATTCAATCCAACCCACCAATATAAGTTAGTATACCCACTATCTATTACAGCTTCAATCTTGATTTTGTGAATACTATCTTTTATAAAGTATTTTGCAACATTTGTTGATTGGGGCATATTATCCACCCAGATATTATATTTTGTAAGTCCAAAACGATCAACAAAACTGTAATAATTTGTTTCTGGTATTTTAATATACCCTGTCCACCTAATAGAAAGAGGTCCAGGTTCTTCGAAAGGATAATCCTCACCCCAGCTAAAATCTATAGTTTTATCAATCCTTGTCATCTTTAAATCTGTAAAATTTTTATCACCATAATATTCAGCTTTTAATCCATCTCCATTACCTATATAGATACAATTGCTCCAAGAATATATTCTTCCATAGATATCTTTTGCACTCCAAAATAGGTCATAATATCCATCAACAAATTGACCAGGCTCTATTTTTATTGTATTGCCATTTACTATTGTAAGGGGTATATCATTGATATCTGCAACAAGTTCAAAAGGTATATCAGATCTACCATTAACTTTAAATTGCAAATCTCCAATATCTTCAATAATATATTGCTGTGCAACATTCGAATCATAGGAACCATCTCTTGTAATAGTAAGTTCCTTAGTTGATACATTCCCAGCTTCGTCTGTCATTTTAATAATATAATTGTTATCGCCTGGTTCATAACGATAGAAGTCAAAAATAAAAGCTTTTTCTCCACTTGTGTCTTTTTCCCAATAGACATTGACATCATTAAAAAATACACTCGCGTTTTCCGAAACAAAGCCCCTAATATCAACCCTGCTTTCATACACAACATTTTCTCCTGTTGAACTTATAGAGATTTGTGGTTCTTTTGAAATAACCTTTAAATCATAAATCTCTGGGGGCACTGTATCTATTTCTACAGTTTTTTCTACCACATCTCCAACCGTCCCATCACTGGCAATCCCTTTAAAATATAGTTTATTTATTCCGTCACCAAAAGATATGTTATCAAACCAATGGTATCCTTGCCTTACAACACTATTATACTGGGTTCTATCTCCATCAGGTTTTTCAACCTCAAGTTCCACTAAGCTTACAAAGGGTGCAGATACTGAGAAGCTTTGTGACAGTGTATTAATTTTACCTCGCAAAGGATTATTAGTAATTAGACTTATATCTCCAGGTCTTTCAGCCACACCACACACAGCTGCAGCTTCATCAAAGGACATTTGAACTGGGATAAGCCTGTATTTCCATGTTCCTGGACTAATAGATTTTAGTTCAACTCCATTGGGAGAACGCGGACATTCCAGTATATCAAAAATTTGACCATTCGGATCTACTATTTCCACATCAAATATTCCCTGGTTGCTGTCAGCAGCAATCATATAATCATACCCACTTTTAACGGTAAAAGTATTATATGCCGAAGGAGTCCTGGTCATATTAATCGACTTGGAATTGATTACTTTATATCCTGCATTTGAAAAAGTATTATTTATATCACTGACAGTGGGATTTATTGGAGTTTCTGTTCCAGTTCCATTTGTAATTGAAAGAGCTAATGTTTTAATAGCTTCCGGTGAACGATATTGATTTGAATCCATTAAGTACTGACCTACTGCAGATGAAACTTCCAAATTATCAGACAAATCATAAGGTATAACCTGATATTTCCATATACCAGGAGCAGAAATCTTATCCATTTCAATTATTCCATTTTTACTGATTGCTGAATACGTTATATTAGCATATGGATCTGTAACTTTTAATTTGCAGGATGCAGCTACATCTACTTTTGATACTATCTTTGAAGAAGTTCCTCTTCTGACAATAAAACTTATCTCAGGAGAAGGTACCTCAGACGTTCCATTATATGTTGAAGAACTAACAACCTCATAATTCTGATAGTTCAACATATCTTTCAGATCATTTTCAAAAGTTCCTGATGTTGCTGAATAGGTTGAATTGGATAGTACAGAATTAGAAAAACTCTCTGACACTTTTACATTGTTTTCGCTAGATGTATTGACTGTTGAAACTGCATTCATTGTAAGCGACTGGTCTCCATACTTTTTCTTCCTCTTTTGAGATTCAGTCAAGCCTTGCATATCATAAGCGAGTGCCTCTACTGTGTAATTACCATTAGCATAATTTGAATTATTTAGTGTGCATTGGTAAGGAGCTGTTTCATCGTAGGATACAAGATTACCATTAACCACAAAAGCCACTAAAGCAATCATTGCATTATCTGTAGCATCGGCTTGAATTGTCGTTGAAGTTACATTTTGACTTACAATTCGTAGATCTTGGATCTGGGGTTTTATTTTGTCAAGTATATATCCATCTGATTCCATACCATGCCTCATAAAAATTTCCCATGATTCTTGGCTATTTGCATTTGCGCAATACAGCGATATCCATTTTTCCCAAAAGCTTAACATAGTAGGATTTGAACTACCTTTTAAGGAAATCATGGTTCTCATTACTGCTGGAAACCCAAGACTCAAACGATCACTTATATCCTTTTCTACTCGAACAGGCCTTCCCATTACCATAAGAGTGTTCTGAATCTTCCCTAAGCTCTCGTTGTTTGAATCACTCAAATCTTGCATAATAGCAGCACCTGAAATTTCACTCCTAGCTTTTTGCAAATCTGGATAAGGTAATTCGGCATCATAATCCTCAGATGAGTTCTGTCCATGAAATGATTCTGAACCAAGAACACTTACTGCAAAAAATTCAGCCCAGGCTTCTACATATGCTGTTTCCGCATTACTGCATTCAGTTGTCAGGCTGTGTTTACCTCCAGCAATACTTGATATGCCAGCAAACTCATACATGAGTTTATGACCATATTCATGTATAATTGCACCAGGGTTCATATCATAACTTAATGAATGAGATATGGATATGGTATTGTATAAATTTGAAAATTTTGCCCTGAGAGTTGAAGGTGTTGTATCATTTGTGTCACAATAAACTGTAACCTTTGAAGGCACCAAGGTTTGACCCGAATTCATACTCTGACCTACCCAGAAACCCGCCCCCCTGTCAATTGATTTAATAATATTGAAGGCACCACCTGGTTTGGCCTCCTTTGAACCAAAATCCAGAACCCTGTTTACTGCTCTACTCATGTTTATAATACCAGATTCATGTTTGATTACATCGGAAGAAGATTGCTTTTTATAAACTTTAGAATATGCATCATCTGCTTTAACAACATAGTATATATTGGCATTTTTATTAGAAATTGGAATTTTTTCTTCAAAGTCTCCGTTTGCTTTGGTTTTTGTTTCACCAATCTTTACATCTCCAGTTTTTTGTTTTTCATAGAATTCAACATTCATATTATCCAATGGATACTTCGTTTGACTTAAAAAAAACCCATTATTCTGATTTCCCATAAAATAAATATTTCCCTTGAAAGTATATATATCATAATTAAATCTGAAATATGCCACGTTATCATCTTTTTCTGTCCATATCCATTTTCCATCTACAAGTGGGTTAGGTAGCCATGGTCCATACTTTACTACTGCATTATTCCACCCGGAATCATTAAAAGATAAAGTCTCCCAACCTGGTTGATAAGTACCATTTGCCTGCCATGATGAAGAGGTATAATAACTTTTCCCATTGACATTCATGTTAGCAATCATTCCAACTCTATCGCCGTAAACATCCCATGCTTTTATAGCAACTACATTATCTCCATCAGGATCCATTTCAAAATTATAAGTTTTTGATAACCTCCAATTTTTTGGATCATCATATCTAGCTAAAAGCATTCCATTCAAATACACCTCGTAGGCATCATCAGCTGCAACCTGTATAGTACATGGGACTAAAGATGATGTCGCTTTTACCTGTTTGCTATCAAAGGTAAAAAAAACCAACAGCATTGAAATTGTTAATAAGATTGAAATCACTCTTTTCATATACATACCCCCTGTTTTTAAAATGTTGTTACTAAAACAATTCAGATTTTTTAAGATGCCCTCCCCTTATCAATAATAATTTGCTCCACTTCAATCAGATTAAATTATATACTATTTCAATACAGCAATATGTCATCACTATGCAGCATTTTGTCATATCTTTATCGCATTTTGTAATAACTTTATAGCATTTTGTCATAATTTCATATTGAGAAGAATAGTATAAGGATGCCATTTTAATATCCATAGTTTTGCCATCAAAACAGGATTTGTAAATTCCTTTATGAACAAAAAGAGCCACTTCAAGGTGGCTTCTTACGCAACCTTGAAGTGGCTCTTGATTAAACTTTATTTACTTGTAATATGATTTATTTGCGGGCTGCAGTTGTGTACTAAATTTATATCTCTCTTCTGCCTTCCAAAGCCTTAGCCAATGTAACTTCATCAGCGTATTCCAAATCTCCGCCTACAGGTATGCCGTGCGCAATCCTTGTGGCCTTAATGCCTATAGGCTTTAGCAGCTTTGAGATATACATTGCTGTAGCTTCACCCTCAATATTGGGATTTGTAGCAATAATAACCTCTTTGATGTCCTTATCCTGAATCCTGAGTAAAAGCTCCTTAATCTTAATATCCTCAGGTCCAATCCCCTCCATAGGTGATATGGCACCATGCAGGACATGATACAAACCTTTGAACTCCTTGATTCTCTCCATAGCAGCAACATCTCTGGCATCTTCAACAACACATATAACAGATTCATCTCTGGTGTTTGAACTGCACAGTGAACATATTTCACTATCCGTCAAATTGCCGCAAACACTGCAGTATTTAGTCTTTAGCTTCGCATCACTGATAGAACTTGCAAGCCTTTCAACCTTTTCAATAGGCATATTGAGTACATGAAAAGCCAATCTTTGGGCCGTTTTATGCCCAATTCCAGGTAACTTTTCAAACTCTTCAATAAGTCTTGCAACAGGTGCCGCATAAACACTCATTATAATCCATCCTTATATTAGAACAGTCCGGGTATACCACCTAATCCGCCTGTTATCTTGTTCATTTCTGAATTAACCATATCATCAGCTTTTCTAATAGCTTCATTTACGGCTGCCACAATCAAATCCTGAAGCATTTCAACATCATTAGGATCAACAACTTCAGGTTTAATAACAATTTCCTTTATTTCCTTCTTACCTGTTGCAACAACGGTAATTGCTCCACCACCTGCAGATGTTTCAATAGTCCTATCCTTCAATTCTTCCTGAAGCTTTTCCATATCCTTCTGCATCTTTTGTGCCTGCTTCACGAGATTATTCATATTTCCTCCTCCGAAGCCTGGAAAACCACCTTTTGCCATTTATAACCTACCTCCTGTTTTATACTAATTTAATAAGATACTATTAATTTTACACATCTTAACCTATTTCTTATTTATTAAGAATAAAATCAAGACACAATAAACATTATACATTAATATACGGTCAAAATACCAGTTCTTTTTAAATATTAGTCATATTTTATACACTTTTTATATTTTCATAAAGCTACTCATAAAGTTAACGTTTGCACCCTGCTTATTTTTAGGCAATTAGCAGCAAATCAGATTTATCCGCTTTTACATCTCAACCTTTTTATTCATCAATTATATTCAATGGTGTGTTTAATTTCTGTGCAATAGCATGTGCTTTCTCAACAAGTTCATCATTTTCATTACTGCTTCCTTCTTTATTCTCAATAATATCTCCACTATCAATGCATTTAACTCTTATCTCTCTTCCCAATCTCTTACTTGTATAATTCTCTAAGATTTCCGCATTTTCACTCTTTGATACATTGATTTTAAAATGGCTTCTTTCAGGTGGAAACACAATCCCCACAATTCTGCTGTCTATCTCAATAGCCTTAGTATCAAGGAGATAAGAAAACAGCGCCATTCTACCATTTTGTTTTAAATCATTTAATACATCTGCCCATATATCCAACCCTTTTAAGTTGCCTGCCAGGTTTTTAAGATCAATTTTACTATCGCTGGCAGCCATATTAGAGCTTTTATTCCCTGTATTTGGTTCATTGGGTCTATCGTTTTTTTTGCCATCAACATCATAGCTTCTTGATTCACCAGAACTTACCTTGACTCCATTTGCCAGCATATCGTTAATTTTCTTTTCAAGGAAATCAATTCTTTCATGCATACTGGCATCACCTGAATTAACACTATTCTCACAAAGCTTTATAAGAGCTACTTCCAACAAAACTCTGGCATGGGTTGACCACTTCATGGTGGCTTCGAGAGTTGAAAGCTCCTTAATAGCGGATGTTATCTCAATGTTTGACAGGCCTTGGCTCTGCGCTTTCATCCTTTGTATCATCTCTTTGGAAGCTTCAATTATTTCTTCCGGATTTCTGCTGGTACTGCAAATCAATAAATTCCTGTAATAGAGAACAAGGTCTGATACAAACTGTGTAATGTTTTTTCCATCCATAACCAGTACATTTATAAGATATAATACCTTTTCCACTTCTTTAGAATTAATAGCATCAACCATATCTGCAATAAATGTGTTGTTTACTATTCCCACAACTGACAGCACATCATCATAAGTCAAGTGCTTGTTACCAAGTGAAATACACTGGTCAAGAATACTGATAGCATCTCTTAATGCTCCATCAGACATCCTGGCTATAAGCTTTAACCCTTCATTTTCAATGCTTACTTCACTTGATTTTGCAATATGTTCAATTCTTTTTACAATACTTTCAACAGGAATTCTCCTGAAATCAAACCTCTGACACCTCGAAAGTATTGTTGCAGGTAGCTTGTGAGGCTCGGTCGTAGCAAGTATGAATACAACATGTCCAGGTGGCTCTTCCAAAGTCTTTAACAGGGCATTGAACGCGCCTGAGGAAAGCATATGAACTTCATCGATTATATATACCTTGTACCGGGCTTTTGATGGGGCATATACTACCTCATCCCTTATTTCCCTGACATTATCAACACTATTGTTTGAAGCCGCATCTATCTCAATTACATCAAGTAAACTGCCATTTAATATTCCCTTGCATATCTCACATTCATTGCACGGATCACCATTAGTAGAGTTCTCACAATTAATAGCTCTGGAAAATATTTTTGCCATAGTAGTCTTACCGGTACCCCTTGTCCCGCAAAAAAGATACGCATGAGCTATTCTTCCTACAGAAATACTATTTTTAAGAGTCTTTACAACATGCTCCTGTTCAACAACGTCTTCAAAAACCATTGGACGCCATTTCCTGTAAAGCGCTAAGTAAGACAAGCTTCTTCCCCCTAACTTCCGGCATATTCTACATAAATATATTATATAAATAAATAAGCTATTTAAAGGATTTTTAAATAGCTGTGCACTGTAGATGAAAAACTCTAAAACTAAATTTAAAATGCTTTTCATCTATATTTATTAAAATGTTTAGTTTTTTATAAATTTAATTGGCCGTGCACCCATCTTTGACAGGTTTCTACAAGCGTTACCTATGTAGTTAGCTCTAACCAGGCATTCCCACGGCACATGAAAGTGCTCGCTTACCGCTGCTTCCTTCCGAACCTGACGGGGTTCACGGGGTTTCATTGCGCAGGACCCGGTTTTCATTACCACTTACATAGGGCAGACCATACAAAAACAAGCCTGAGACAGGAATTCAATCCTGCTATAGCGGATTGCAGGTACAGGGCACCGCTACCTCCCCATCTAGCACGACCAAAGATTAACTATAAATAAAAACTCCGGAACATCGAGTCCCTACGTTTTTTGCCTCTTTCACTTCGCTTCAAAGAGGCGGAATAAAATACGCGTTTCTGCGTACTTAAGATATTATACTCAATAATCGGACATACTGCAAGACATTTTATTTAAATACTTGGATGAACTTTTATCCAATAAGCTATCTATTACCTTTAAATCTCTCATCTTCATGTATTTCAGTCTTCGCAGTATTGCTTTCTATAAAATTCGAATAGAACTTTGTATACTTATCCAGGATCTTCCTATCCCTTTCACTAAGTTCCGTCAATAAATACTTTTTATACTTATCCATTTTATCACATCCATTCATAGTTTCTACTATATTTAAAATATGAAAATTGAATTTGTATTATTCAAATATATATTTCTAAATATGGTAAAATCCTGTGAAATTATCTGCAGTATTTATTGAGCTTCCAAATACTTTTTCTTGAAACTTCTCAGATATAAGCTTTTCTTTATAGGCTCTTTAACACCAACCTTTTCATCGGAATAAAAATTAGCATATCCAATGAGCATATAGAAAACGAACATGCTGGCACTGATATCAAGAAGGTGGTTAAAAGTAAAAATAGCATTTAAGTAAAGTGTAAAATATAAGCCCCTTGTATTTTTTACGCCTGCATAAAGTAATGTAACAAAAGATATTAATCCAAACAAACCCATCTCCAAAAATATTTTGAG
Source organism: Acetivibrio cellulolyticus CD2 (assembly GCF_000179595.2). Classification (NCBI taxonomy): domain Bacteria; kingdom Bacillati; phylum Bacillota; class Clostridia; order Acetivibrionales; family Acetivibrionaceae; genus Acetivibrio; species Acetivibrio cellulolyticus. The sequence goes on from NZ_JH556653.1 coordinate 1,324,547, forward strand.
CTGATCACCATGTATGACAGGGAAAGCACTTTTTATATAGTACTTATCAGTCCTTAAAAAATACGTAGTAAATCCAAACCCTCTTTTCAAATTAATCCCACGATCTAGAAGTGATGCTAAAAAATCAGTTCTTCCTGAGGTAAAACCATTGATGCTAGTGCCAAAATTTCTGACAAAAAATCCTTCAAGCATATGTGCCGTAGAGCGATAAGCCAGGAAGTATAAAAACCCAACTACCAATATATTGCCCAAAACCGCTAATATGACAATAGCATTCTTTTTCTTAGAAGTCATTTTGAGCCTCATGAATAACCAAACTCCAAAAACGCTCATTAGTGCCATAAGAACTTCAAACCTTTTCATAGCAAAGATTGCAAAAATAATACTAACAACAAATTTAAAGTATTTCTTCTCGAACAAAAAGAACACAGCGAGCATACCAAATACTTGGGAATATTCACATTCATAAGGTGAATAGGATTTTAAGAAGTTAACACTTAAGATACCTGGTATTGATAACTTTGAAGCAAAACGGATAATAAACATAAGTATATAAATAACCAATATATAATCTATAAGTTTATTGAACTGTTCCTTCTCCAAAATCTTAAGACAAACACAAAATATCAACGGACAACACATAAATAACAGCTCAATATATGTTCTCTTAAGTAAAGCTCTCTCAAAAAACACCTGTATTATCATAGAGTACACACCTAAAAAGAGGATAATATAGAAATAATATTTATACCCTTTAGCCGCATGTAATATATCTTTTAACTTTATACCATCTTTACATATTACTAAAAAAGACATGAAAATCACTAAAATAAATGCCCCATATTTAGCATATTTCAGCTTTGCATGCATATCCCCCATTAAAATAGCAGTATGCACTATTAAAAGCTGCACAATAACCAATAAGGAATACTTGCTGACTCCACTCTTCGGATTTAAATGGTAGATCCATTTATTCAACCAAATTAGCCCCTTTCTCATTTTCTTTCCTCATTGCACTTAAAGTTCTTACCGTAATTATCGGCAAAACAATCGATAGCAAGAGATTGCTTATAATCAATGATAATATAACACCACTAAGACCTAAGGAAAAATAATTAGTCAAAACATAGCTAAGTGGTATGTTCATTACTGCACCTACTATTGTTAAAACAAGCTGAGATTTTAATTTCCCAACTCCATTGCAAAAAGATGTAAATATTACATTCCAACTTAATTGAATAACATATATGCAATAAAAAATAACATGGGTTAAAGAATAGTCCAACTCTCTTCCAATCCATAAATAAATCAGAAGCTTCAATGCCAGTGCAATAACAAAAAGGAAAATAGCAATTGGAATTAAAAACTGTATCATTTTTTTAATTGTATTAGATATCCAGTCGACATCTTTTTGGGCATAGTGATGAGTAAACGCCGACCATAAAGGTGCCGTCACACCAGTAAACAGTATATATACAACCAAAAAAGGTTTGTTTACAATCTGATATACCGAAACATATTGGGGTCCTAAAAACTGTGTAATAACTATATTATCTGCTGACATCAGAATCAAAGACGATAACTGAACAAACAAAAAGGTAACTCCAACATTCAGCAAATCCTTCATATAAACAAACTTTACATTTTTTAATGAAGGGATAATATCACGATACTTCTTTTTAAAAAGATACACGGATAAGAAAATATATGACAGATTTGTAGCAACCAAATAGCTCGATGCCAAATAAAAAATACTATTATAGCTGAACCTTTTAATCAGTAATATTGTCGGTATATATAATAAATTAAATATGAAGGCTCTGAAATCATAAAGAGCAGAGTCATGTTTTGCATACATAACTGCATTTAACAATGAGAAATAGAAAGATAAAAGGAATAACGGAATAGCAATGCTCATTAAAAACTTAAGTTCTGATCCTATCGTCTTATCTACATTGAAAATTACAGAATAATCAAATAACCTTACTACAAAAAACGAAATAACCATCAATATAAATATGAAAATACCAAACAGAACATAAGCAGTACTTACATATTCTTTGGCCTTGACTGAATCATTATTGGCATACGCTTCAGTTAATTTATTTCTAAGACCGTTAGATATACCAAGATCAACAACTATAAGCATATTAAATATAGAAAGAATCGTCATCCAAACGCCATATCTTGTCTGATCCAAATAAGGATAGGCTAACTTTACTACCAGAAAACCCAAAGCCAAAACAACAAATCTTATAATAGGTGCTATAATTGAATTCTTTTTAACCTTATCCTTAGTAAATATCAGTCCCTTTACCTTACCAATTACTACCTCATACATTTTGTACTTCTCACCTTTCAATAAATTAACCCGAAGAGGCTATCTTTTGTAAACATTCTCTTAAGTTCTTAAAATTGCACCGATAATATTCGCATTTACACTTTGAAGAAGTGATTTGGTTTCCAATACTTCTCCTGCACGACTCTTAGCTGCAACCACCATAATAACCCCATCTGAAACAGCCGCTAAAACTTGAGCATCTGTATATTTATTTAATGGTGGTGAATCTAGAAATACCATGTCAAACTCATCCAAGCATTTGTCTAAAAAATCTTTCATTTCTGAGGATCCTAGAAGCTCTGAAGGATTATCTACAGACGGACCGCTTGTTAAAACCCATAGATTATCTACTTCTGTTTTTCTTGTGCATTCTGAAATATTCTTCTTTTTTGCAAGTACACTGGTTAATCCCAACTTATTTTCAATTCCAAAAATGTCTGCTATCTTTGGGTTTCTTAAGTCTGAATCTATCAACAGTATCTTATTTCCTTCCTTAGCGAAAACAACTGCGAGGTTTGAAACAGTCCCTGTCCTGCCTTCATTTGGGAGTGAACTTGTCACTATAATCTTTCGAAGTTTTTCATTTGCAAACTTTATATTTGAACGTATCTTACGATACGCTTCTGATGCCATTGAATTAGGGTCATCTTTTGTCACAACCTTAAGGTTTACTTTTTTATCTGCCACTTGTACACACTCCTATTTTTTGATAAATAATAGCTTAAGTATTCTCTGGGATTTTTCACTCTATAAGCATTATCTGCTCACGTTTGACACAACACCCAAAACCGGCATTTCTAAAATCATTTTAATATCTTCTGCGGATCTGATTCTATCATCAAAGTACTCAAGTAAGAAAACACATGCGATAGATGCTCCAAAACCTAATATAAAACATATTGCAATTAACAATATTAAGCTTCCTCCTACAGGTTTACTCGGAACTACAGCTCTATCAAGTAATTTCAAATTATCAGTACTGGAAAATATATTAGCCCGGAGAATCAGAACCTCAGCCATGCTATTAGCAACAATTGCAGCAGCTTGAGGATTTTTGTCTTTCACTTTTATATAGATTACCCGTGTACCATATTCCGAAGAAACATTTACCTTCTTTTTGAAATCTTCATAGGTTAAGCTTGAAAACTTTTTTGCAGAATTGTTACTGTCCTGAGACAGTTTCTTTTGCACTTCATTAACTACAACTTGACTTAAAGCTATTTGGCAATAGTCGTTAACCAGAACTTCTTCGGAAAATGCATCTTCGTTTTCCAACCCAACGGCATAAACGCTGCTGGATGCTTCATATTTAGACATAGCAAATAGAACCAATCCACCAAGGATAGTGAATGCCAAAGTTACTGCAATTACAACATATATCCTTCTAAAAAAAATATTGATATACTCCTTAATTTCCATTATATATTTCCTCCATTATAATTCGCTGTTATATATCTCTATATCCCATAACGCAACCTGTGTATCCTGGAATACCTCACAAAGACTTGTAGATAAAACCTCTTTCTTATCTGCATCTTTTAAAACTCCTATTAAAAATCCTCCGCCTGCTGCTCCACAAAACATTATTCCTGATAAATATGGCTCACAAACTTTCATGATTAAGTCAATATATGTATTGCTTGAGCCCGCATCAAGTTTTCTGATTTTTTCTCTATGGATATTCATCAGTTCGGAAAATTTATCTATATTCCCCTTTTCCAATTCGAATTTCATTAGAACAGAAAGCCTTTGAATTTCAACAAGTATTTCTAATGCTTCTGGTTCATTAAGTATGTACCTACCCATGATACTTCTTAATATAGACTTTGCAAGTCTTCTCTGACCTGAATAAATAAGTACCAATCTTTGGTTTAATTCATGCAGAGTCTCTTTAGAAACTACAATTTTCTCCGCTGTAATTTTTTGCTTCAAACCAGGCTTAGTCGAGAGCAATTTAATGCCGGGAATGATTCCTCCTGCCTGATCCTGCCATCCTCCACCGGTAGTCATTAGCTGTTCAAGTACAAGCACTTGAGAAAAGACCTGCTGGTCATCATGTTGAAGACCCAAAATCTCTCTTATAGCCATAACAGCAGCAGATGCTAAAATACTACTGGTTCCGAGACCTGATCCCTTTGGTATCCCAAGAACATTTGTTTCCAATAGCAATCCCCCACCTAGCGCATCCATCATGTCCCTAAAGCTTCTTCTGGGCAGTTTTTCTTTTCTTGGAAGAACTCCTGTAACAACGAGGGCTGCTTTATGAAGCGCAAATGGGTCTGATGGGTCGTCATACCTCAAAAGCTTCTCAAATGAATCAAAATCACGGGTAATGCCTAAATCAATACTTGATAAGCGAATAACCGGTTTGTCAATCCTTTCAGCCTTAGCCTTGATTGGCAACTTACCACCAATTGTTACAGCGATATTTAGCACCGTCCCTCCGTTTTCCAAGCTGTAGGGAGGAGTGTCTGACCATTCACCGCCTGTATTCACTCTAACCGGAAGACTAACCACTGCACTATCCTTTACTAATGCTCTGCATCCATCATCTGAAATATCTTCCAACAATGCTGAGCAGATTGCACTATTAATTTCATCAAAGCACAGGTTTTCAAGTTTTTTAGGATCCATTTCTTCATTTTGAAGCTGCTTTACCTTAGAGACTTCAGCTAAAGCACGGTAAACTCTGGTTTTGTACTCCATAGGCCAGCTGCTCTCTAAAGTTCTATTCAGAATCATACTCATTCTTCTGGCTATAGCTTCACCAATTCCCAAGCATCTCATGATATTTCCTACATATGTACCCGAAGTCACTGCATCAATGAAATGAGCTACTGCTGCATTGTCTCCGGAGTTCTGCATAATACTTAATATACCAGGAATATCTGCATATGCGAAACTGCTTTGAAGACTCAGCCTTGGCATTTTTTTCCATCGTTCAGTATTAAATGCTTTTCTTAAGATTACCGAATCCTGCAAAGCTTGAGCCCAAGAAATTGCTTCACACGCGGTCTTGCAAAACGGGTATAGTTTAGCCTCCCATAAACTCAACGCTTCATTTTCCCACAAATCGGCATTCTGAATGTTGTTATCCTTCATCCAATCCAGAAGACCATATCCCATAAGAACTCCGCCACGCCCAGCTTCATTCTTGGGATTATCTTTTGTACCGTAAACTCTTGCTGTAAACCCATTCCTACCTTCATAAGTCACAGGCAGTACTTGCCACACCATTTCGGGACCTACTTTAGCTCCCTTTTCAAGTTCACAACAAGATACAATAGCTCCCGGATCGATTTTGGCTCCTTCATGAATTACACAATTCTCAATATAGCAATTTGCTCCTATCTCTGAAGCTTTTGATACACACGAATTGATTAGCGTAGTTCCATTGATAGCCTTTCCGCTGCTTCCGGTGTTATTATTCCAATTTAAGTGATTTCTTGCTTTACTGGCACCTGTCATTATTTCTCTAAGCTCATATGTAGTACCAAAGTGAATGAATTCTGCAGGAGATAGCCTTTGTACAACCAGTTTGTGATCTTTCATCTTAGACCAGATTACTCTTCTGCATTCATCTCTTTCTACTGTTCTAGGTCCTTCACCAGGCTCAAGCAAGTATCCGTCAAAACTTGCCTGCGCTGTCATTGGAATAACAAAATCGGCATAAAAACTAAGAGCCACCTTGTCATTAACATATGATAAAAATTTAGATTCATCAATACCTGATGAATCATCACAAATCAGGCCTAAAAGCGACAAAACAATTTCTGAAGAAAGCCAGAAAGTCCCAGTATCAATATCAACACTTCCTACTGCGTTCACTGCTCCTTCACTTCTCAACCTTTCGACCGGATACTTATGCAAAAACTTCTGCACCCTGCCTTTTTGATCAACACAAAATACGCCATGATTTGTTCCCTGGTTTGCATAGGCTTTAGTTGACAGTGCTACTGCACCTTCCCTTATGAAATCAGCCTGCATATGGTTAAATAGTATTAGAATATCACCTGCTGCCAATACCATTCCGGATTGCATTCTGGTTGGAAGGCCTGAAAATGCAATCAACAATTCATCGAATAACGTTGAAAGCCTGCCGTCAGGAAGTTCCCTTGGAACAGGTGAAAACAGTTTTCCAATAGCAGAGTACTGCGGAACTCTCTTACTATCACCACCTGAATGAATAAGTAGTATTCTCAGTTTTTCAACTGCATGAACATCCATATTTTCCAGCTTATATATTTCTTTTAAAACATTAAGTGTCGCTCCTCCACTTCCAACCCGTTTGCCATCTGGGTCAGACAATACAATACATTTTGTTTTCTCTGGCAAAACACCATTCTTCTGGCGTTCATCTATTTGAATACGATATGCTTGTGCTTGACGTTCATTAGACGCAGTGATTACAATATAATCCCAACACTCCGCCTCACAATTAATGCTATCAACATATTTATCCCAATTATCCAGATAGCTCTGTTGTATAAAGAGCCTGTTTATATCTTCTACATTATAGGTCTTATTCACCTGATAATTTCCCCCTAAAAATCTTTTATATATACGTGCATTTTTAATACGATCATACTTTTACTTCATCATCTCGTAATATGCCAAGCATTCCGCCTGGGTGCCACTTAACATATTGGCTTGGCGTAAGCCCCTTACTGCACTGCAGCAAAACAGACAATGCCTGAAGTACAATAATTTCAGCCAAAATGGAAGCTCTTGGTGCTCTATTTAACGGACCACCCTCTTCACTGACTCCTGCATATAAGAAGGCATCACTTACCTTAGCTATCCATGAATCTTTTTTCCCGCTAACTCCTATAATATATGCTCCATTATTTTTCACTGTCATAACAGTGCTCTTTAACTCAGCAGTTTCACCGCTATTTGAAATAGCTATTACTACATCTCCAGGAACTACCTGTCCGGCAGAACCGTGAACTGCTTCCGTTCCATGTAAAGTATATGCAGGGGTGCCTGTTGATGATAATAATGAAGAAATATAACCGGAAACATGTCCTGGTTTTCCAATCCCCGTTACATGCACTCTTCCGCCTTTTCTCTCAGAATCCTGAATTATATGTAAAGCATGAAAAAAATCTTCAACTTTCAAGCTTTTACAAAAACCGTTAATTTCTCTACCAATAACCTCAATAAAATCTTCAAAATCACTTTGATAAAAGTTAACACTCATAACTATTTGACCCCTTTAATTACTCTTAATGAAGAGCTGTTCAATCACATGGGCAACTCCACACTCGTCATTTGATAGCGTTATAAAATTTGCTTTCTTTCTTACTTCCAGAGGTGCATTTCCCATTGCAACCCCGACACCTGCCCATTCCAGCATTGGTAAATCGTTGAATCCGTCACCGCATGCAACAACTTCTTCTCGTGATATTCCCAGGCTTTCAGCAACTATTGAAATAGCATCAGCTTTTGAAACTCCCTCAGGATGGATCTCCAAATAATGCGGTTTTGAAAATACAGTTTCAATATGCGCGTCTAAAGCATCTAACTTCTCCTTTAGCGTAACAAGATGACTGTGCTCACCTGCAATTAAAAATTTGTCAACACCTTTTGAGAATTCATACTTTAGTACATTATCCAGATTTCCAACAAATTCTGGCTCAATTCCTAAAAGGCCCATTTCAAACTCCGTTATACTATCCTTAGCTCTTACAGCCCATCTGTCACCACTAAAAACAGTGATGTGATCACACCCAACTGTGGATGCAGTTAAATAGATATTTATGGCACACTCATAAGATATCTTCTTTTGGAATAACACCTCATTTCCTTTAGTTATGTATGACCCTCCAAATGCTACAAGAGGATTTTGGTGTATTCCCAGTTCTTCTACTAACCCACCCATTCCTACCGCCGGTCTGGCAGAGGCAAGTACAACAGGAACACCTTCGTCTGCAATTTGCTTAATCATCTTCCTGTTACTTTCAGGTATTTTAAGTTGACTATCGATCAGTGTTCCATCAACATCAAGACAAATCATTTTGTACATTTTTTTAATCTCCATTTTTAAAATAGTATTAATCACCCATAAGACTCTCAACTGTTAACCAAATAGACAGTGTCAGTATTACGACTCCGTTACCATAACTTACCACACCAAATTTGCATACCTATACCTTACCATAGCTTACGCACTAATAGACTAACCACCTATCCAAGCTATATAAGCACTGCAAATTATTCTATTCGGTTTACATTTTTGAGTAGACATCACCAGTGGACTAACTGCGATGAGACACATATAATGAAGAGTATTAGTTTTTAAAGCTTTTTAATAGTTGAAATAAATCTTTCTATAAGTCTTGGTTATTACCAGAATATTTATTCTTTTCTATTCTCTTGCTTTACTTCTTCCTCAGTACTATATTTCTGCACTCACAAATTGTCCCCTAGCAAAAAATCACATACACTGATATCTTTATATAGTATTCTCTAAATTATGTATTTTCTTGTTTTAATGACACAATAGTAAATAAGCCACACATTTATGCTTTATTTACGTTTAATGTCAATACATTATATCAGGTAATTTCTGTTTATTCAACAAAATTATGCTACTTATTTTATTAAATTCTTTCACTCATCTTCATCGCTAAATCAACAGTTACATCAGAGTTATAATGCTGATGTTCTCCCCAACGACCCAAACCGTATACACCCTGTCCTTCACTCCAGTCAAGCAGTTTCTTCATAATATCCGGCTTTCCAATTGTATTCAGAGGATACGAATACTGGTTCAGATAGTGGTAATTATTTTGCTCCTCTGCCGTAAACATATGGACACGTTCTTTTCTTGTTTCCGTCCAGTAACCCTTACTATTCGGGCAGAAGTTGCGACGAACCATAATTCTATGATATGCCAGGTTTGGATCAGGATAATAAATCCATTGAGCTGTCGTATCAAGATTTTGGCTAAAGTAGCGCATCTCAACAGAACTAAACTTCAATTTACCAATACCTTCCTTGATGTCATCAGGCATTCCTATAATTTCATTAAATTCCATCCATGGAATTGTGGTAACAATAATGTCTGCACTATATTTCCCACCATCTTGGGTAGTTACTGTTTTAGTACTGAAGTTGATACCTTTTACAGACTTGTTGTATTCAATATTGCTACCTAATGCTTTACCCATTCTAAGCCAAAGTTCTCCATAACCATACTTTTTCGGATAATAAAACTTGGCATGTCCAGGCTGAGTGCCATAAGCACGTTTAGTTAGACAACTAAGGAGTGTTTCTTCAAAGCTAACGCTCGGAAGCTTTTCAAGCCAATATGTACCTAGTTCAGTCAGTTCGTTGGCAAACATCTTCTGGTTATATGGGATCATATAATCATGAGCAATTTTACTGCCGAGTTTCCAATATATCCAATCCACAAAAGCTTCAGGCATTGGAGTTCCAGTATTACAACCAGCCACTGCTATAGCTTTAAGATATTCAACCTGATCTTCCAATTTCATCTGCCAAATATTTGCCTCAATCGGGCTGTTGATTGTATTTCCATTTACCACTATACGGCTGTCACGTTCATACCTGTCCCATTCTTCTTCTGGCATAAACTTAAACAAAAATTCGTTAACATGCGGACGAACAACATCAAGAAAGTGCCCACCACCAATATCAAATGGAGAACCATCCACATCGACAGAACGACAAAGTCCACCTGCTTCAGACTCACGTTCAAGGACTAGAAAATCAGTCTCTCCACGCATTTTCAACTTGTTAGCAAATGTAAGTCCGGCAGGACCGGCTCCCAATATTAAATATTTCATTTAGTTTCCTCCAATATCTTTTTATACTTCTGCAATAACTCTCTACAATTTGTCTTTATATCAAAATGAGCGTCTTTAATTTGCTGCTCTACATAGCCTTTCCTTCCACTTCTATCCAGACCGTCCACAGAGTTTATAACTGTCTCCGCCCACTTCGCATCATCCGCTTCCAGTTCAACAAACTTCACGAGATCGGTGATGGCAGTCATAGGTGAAATTGTATTGCTTAAAATGCATGGAAGACCCGCTGCCTGAGCCTCTACAATTCCAAGGGGTAAACCTTCAAACAGTGACGGAAAAACCATAACATCCATTGCCTGGAGCCAGCATTCCACTTCATCACTAAGACCAACAAACAATACATCCAATTTTTTATTTCTCACTTCAGCCTCGATTTCATCTCTTAGCTCACCGGCACCAATTAGAACCAGCTTTGCATCAGACCGAACTTTAGAAACAGCATCAAAAACTGAAATAAGTTTTTTATGATTCTTCTGCTCACTAAACCTGCCTACATGTCCAATGACAAACTTGTTTTCCAGATCATACTTCTTTCTGAACTGTTCTCGTACTTCACTGTTGTATCCAAACTTTTCAAGGTCAATCCCATTTGAAATCACATCAAACGGTTTACCGGAAAAGAGCCATTCCCCAGCTTCCTGACCACAGGCAAAACCATTTGTATAGAGTTTCATAAAAAATGGTCTGAGTAATTTATCCACCTTCACATGGTCGCAAGTCGTATTATGACTATGCGGAATTCTCACTTTTACCCCAGCCAGTTTTGCCGCAAGCATTTCAACAAACATTGTACAGCTGCAGCCATGGACATGAACTATTTGGTATCCATTGTCTTTAATTATTCTGCGCAGTTTCTTAACGTAGCTTATAGGCTTTCTGTTCCTGTATTCAATTACAAAATTACGACCTCCGCTTTTATCAAGTTCCTTTTTAAACTTCTCATTAACGGGATTGATGCTTACAACATCCATCTTAATCTCTTTATGATCCTGGTATATATAATAGTTTGTTGCTACATTTGAAATTCCGTCATACCCGAATATGGTCGGAACTATTACTAAAACTTTCAACATATTTATCCCCCGATGTGCAAAACAGCTATATTCTTCCGGCCGCCTTTTCTTCATTTCTAAACTTTCTATAATAACCAAATATCTTTATATCCTCTACAAAATACCTCTTGTACATTCTCTTTGGATCCTGCAAAAACCTGTGGAACCATTCAAGCCCCATATCGCTCATCCACTTAGGCGCCCTTTTAAAGCTTTCACCGATAAAATCCAAAGCAGCACCCATGGAAAAAGAAACAGGAATCTGATACTTGTCCATATTCTCATAAATAAATATATCTTGCTTTGGAGAGCCCATACCAACATAGAGCTGGTCTGCGCCTGATTCAAGTAACATTGTATTTATCTTATTCATTTCAGCAGCATCTTTTTCAAATCCAAAAGGCGGAGAATATGTACCAACAACCTGCAATCCAGGGTAAGCCCTTTCCAAATTTAGAGCAGCCTGAGCAGCTACTCCAGGTCCAGCACCTAAAAGAAATATTTTATGTCCTTTCCTGGCAGCCTGCTCACATAATAAGAGCATAAGATCCGGACCCGAAACCTTTTCAACAATTTCTCTTTTTAAACGTTTTGCCATCCACAAAATAGGTTTACCATCAGTAAACACAAGTTCAGCTTCCCTGAATATCTTTTTAGAATACTCATTCTCAATAACACGAAGTGCCTGATCTACATTAACACCAACAATCTGGCAAGGTGTCCGTCTTTCAACACACATGTCCACATGTGCAATAATCTCCTGGGCAGTCATATTATTAATCTGTATACCTAATAGATTTACAATCTTTTTATTATCTACTTTTTTTAATTCTTTCAACTCACTATTACTCATTTCAAAATCCTTTCGAATATACTTATATATTTTTACAAAAGCTCATGAGGTAGCCTTTTAAGCATAAAATATCCATACGTTACATTGATATATCAAGAACATTTCTAAGACACATCAAGAACATTTTAAAATAATACTATAGGAAATTAACTAATTGAGAAAATTAGGTTCAGCCATTTAGACATGCTAAGGAATAGCTGATATATTATTTCGAATTTTTCATTTAGCTTATCATTCCGCTTCACTTCATTGCTTGTCTATTCATCTGATAAATATCCGTGTCATCATCTTAACAAAATTTTATTTATTGATAACTTCCCTCCCCAAACCTAGCTGCTAAACCTATATTACAAAATTTGCACAATTTTGTCAATTTATTTGTTAGGTATATTTGCTAAATTTTTATTAATTTTTTATTAATTTTGATCAACTCTTAATATTTTTTCACCACAATCCCTCCTTTACTTATATTTCTTCCTCTCCTAATACCTAGTTAATCATTGCCTATAAGCCCGTTCAATGTAAAATATGGATCTTTTAATTTTATTCACCTAAAATTCTTCTTCCAGTTGAATTTTTACATTTATTGTGGTATATTTTTAGTTGCACATGAGGTATTTTGGAATAAAATAGCATATAGTAAATGAATATTTCTAAATTCTAATCCTTCACAAAACTCTTCTCTGTACTATACACTTTATTGAAATATGCTTTCCTTATTTGCGTTAATATTTCAGGAAAACTTATTTCATGTCACTGCATTAATATCATTTTGTAGAAAGCAAACTGAGAAGATGTACTATGATGGTCAAGCTTGTTAAGATACTAAAAGTCAAGAATATGAATTTTTTACGAGTTTTTTATGAGTTTAGTATAACTCTAGAATTATAAAGCTTTTTAACTAACTTAAAACAAAATTTAAAAAAGGGGAGATTAAATCTAGCAAATATGTACACAAACAGAAATAAGTTATAAGCTAAACAAGCTGTTCTCTTTATTCTTTTGAAGAAGTGATGAGCTTCGTTAAGGTTGAGATATCCATTTAATACTTACCTTATCATACTTTTTAAATTACCTTCTTGGAAGAGAACACTAAATGTGGTGAAAGTCGCACACCATTTTTAATTATTATTTGTGTCGCCTGCGACAGCGGCGGAATGGAGAATTATTTTATGAAAATGCGTTTGGGTTCAAATTTTAAAAGGGTTTTGGCGGTAGTATTCTGCATCGCTGTATTTTTTCTATGCTATCATGGGATTTACGGAAACTTTATATATAATGAAAAAACTGCAGCAACAGATTTGACCTCGAATACAGTAGTTCCTTCGTCAACACCTTTAGCAACACCAACATGCAGAGTACTTGTGATTGATGATTCTGAAAACAACTCCGAATGGTATAGCTTTAATGGAAGTGGAGCTTCTGTTACTAAGGAAATCGTCGATAACGGCAGCAATAAAAGCCTGAAGATAACCTTCACCAACAGTTCCGGAAGTTACTGGGGAGTAAATAAAAATATAAGCTCTGACTGGAAACAATGGGCTTCTATTTCTTTCAAACTCAAGTCTATATCAAAATCCAAACTTAAATTTAAAGTTGTAGAACTTGGAAAAGATGGAAGTAGCGAAGGTGAATCCTGGGTTTACAGTTTTGATACTAAAGACTCTTGGGAAACAATAGAAATCCCATTTTCCTTCTTTATAAAGGACCCTTATTATCAGCCTGTAGGACAAGACAACAACAACACTTTAGACCTTGGAAAGATCCGTAGTATAAATATTGAAAACGGAGACTTCAGTGTAGGAAGCTTTGAATTGGATGATCTTACATTAAAAAGTATAACAACTGTTACACCGGTTCCTACGCCAACGCCAGTTTCCACACCAACGCCGGTTCCTACAGCAACACCGATTCCTACAGCAACACCGGTTCCTTCACCTACAATAGATCCCAATACCCTTATGAGTATTTCAGGCTATGTATCGCTGAATGTTAACTCTGAAATTAAAGAACTAAACTCAGGAATTACTGTGAAGCTTGAAAATACAGGATACTCTTCAACTACTGATTCCAATGGTTATTTTATTATGAATAATGTACCGAAGAGCATAATCAATTATAACCTTTGTTTTTCAAAACACGGAATTCTTGAGCGTAAAATAAATATACCTGCATATAAAGACCAGGTAATTGGAACAGCAGATGAACCAATACTTCTATGGGCAGGTGACATGCCTGAGGATGGAAAAACTGATGGCGTTATCAATATGGTCGATGTAGTTCAAATTGCAAAAGTTTTGAATGCAACTGCTGGAAGTGATAAATACAAGTCTTATATGGATATAAACTTAGATAAAGCTATAAATATAGAAGATATTATGATTTTAGCTAAAAGGTTTAATCGCAACACAGGCGACTATGAAGAATATAAGAACGATGTAAACGTCTTTGCATTTTCACAGGGTCCTACATATGCTAAAGATCCTCAGGTTCTCTCACTTAAGCCTGATATGGTAATTCGCGGTTGGCAAAAATGGAAGACTACAGGAACAGTACCTACTGATTATAACTTCAAATATGTTAATGAATGTCATAAAAATGGTACTCTGTTCATTGGCGGTGCAACTGCTTCAGTACTGTATAAGGATGAAGCGTCTTCAAATGAGCAGTTTCTTGATTGGGCTACAAGGGATTCAGAAAACAAATTGGTGCTCCATGATGATACTTTCTATAGAGCATCAATGGCAAATCCTTCTTATAGGCAATATTTGATTAACATAGGAAAGATGCAGATAGACGGCGGAGTAGATGGACTTTTCTTTGATGAAGCTGATGGAGCCTATAGAGGTCCTGGTTGGGACTTGAACGAGGGTTATGATGACTATTTCTGCAAGGACTTTAATAAGTACTTGATGGAGAAATATCCTGACTACACAAAAGAAGATTGGATAAACAAATTTGGAATGGCTGAAGATAATGTTATAAAAAAGGATGTTCCCTATGATGACTTGAATAATAATTTCAATTATCGTAAGTACCTTGCTGCTAATAAATGGACCCAATCACCTTTTAACTCGTTAAATCCTTTGGCAAATGAATGGGGAAAACAAACTCAAAACCGCCCCCAAATAGGAGATGAAAATTTTACTGCAAAATATATGATGTTATACTGGCACGAAATAGTGGATACTTTGAAAACCTATGCAAAAACCAAATACAATAAGGATATATATATAACCTCCAATGGTATATACCCATATGTAGATTTTCAGAGTATAGGGCTATATACTGGAAATGACGATGATAATGGTAAAGAAGTGAATTACGTACCGACATTAGCTGGGGAACTTAATGGTAGAGCCTCTCTTATTCCTTATTACCTCGACCTAAAACAAAAAA
The DNA here is from genome assembly GCF_000179595.2 of Acetivibrio cellulolyticus CD2. NCBI lineage: Bacteria > Bacillati > Bacillota > Clostridia > Acetivibrionales > Acetivibrionaceae > Acetivibrio > Acetivibrio cellulolyticus. The sequence goes on from NZ_JH556653.1 coordinate 1,340,027, forward strand.
GCGAAAAAGTTGCCGGTGATGTTCCTGTTGTATTATTTTTGGATTGGCCTTGTAAAATGATGGATAGTTATTATGCCTTATCCTCAGAAGACAAAATAGACTTTTGGAGGATTTATGGAGCAGAGAGCTATGCCTGTGGAACTCCAATGTCTTTCCACCTTAAAACAACCATATCTACTGAACCTACGGCTTTGACATCCGGAATCTTAAACTTCCTAACTGACTATTCCGGATTCTATAAGAAAAATGCCAGCTTATACACAGGATTCAAGCCAATAAAAACAAATGCAGAGATATCGTTACCTGGCATAAGCTCAGTAGTTACCGAAAATAAAAAAGAAGAACAAACATGTATACATTTGATAAATCATAATTATGTAGATATAATGCTTCCTCAAAACAACTTTGAAGTAGTAATACCTTTTGAACAAGAACCAGAAAAAGTAGAAATGTTTTCACCGGACTTATCACAGAGTAGTATTCCATATTATACCTATAGTAACGGCCAACTCAAAATAAAAGTTGATTCCCTTGAATACTACAATATAATAAAGATTCAATAAAAATAGTAACTGCACTTTGTTTAACATAGGGTCAAGCGCTTCATTCTCTGAATTGCTTGACCCTATGTTTTTTACTTAACAATATGATTTTCCTGCCTACATCAATTCATCGAAGTCGTACTTGGCAAATGATATATGAAAGCCATGTGCAATTCAGAATGTCCCGCAAATAGCACTTCATGGCACGTATTGTATAGATTGTTGATATTTGTATCCCTCCATGTTAAAATTTTCTTATGCCCAAAGGATACCATCATTCATAAGAGCAAATTCATGATCATAAGTAACAGAAATATCTATTGCAACTTTTATTTCATTTAACTCATTTTCATTACTCCAAACAGTGCCCTCATATTTAACTTTTATAAGTTCACCATATTTAAAGCTATTTGGTACAACAAATTATATATTATTAGACTCTTCAATTATCCTAGGGTTATAACTTCCTCCACCCATGTATAAAAGTTTCCAACCATATATTCCGTCTTAATATCAGAATTTTGAAAATTAATTTTATTCGTTGATGGTATCCAATCTTTTGAATAGTCTGTTGTATTTATCTAATCCAGCTTTATCCTGAATTTTAAATCCTGAATTATAGAAAGTAATGCTACCATTACCTTCATTTAAGGAATTCATTTCTTTCAAAATTCTTTTTAGATTATTTGCAGTACCTATATTTCCATCTATCACTTTAATATGTGATAGAGCTAGTTTTCTAAACATATCTTTAAAGTAAGAAAAATGAGTACATCCTAAAACAATAGTTTCATAATTATTAAAATCATATTTTGATAACTGTTCCTTAAGATAAGGCAATACTATTTCCTCATTAAATTCAAGTTTTTCCGAAAATTGAACTAATCCCGGAAGAGGTAATAAGTCAACAACATGTTCGTTATCTAATTTTGCGATAAGGTTATGAAGCTTTTCTTCCTTTAGAGTCAATGCTGTAGCAGTTACCAGAACTCGTTTATTGGCATCTCTATCTTTCTCAACAGCAGGTTTTATGGCAGGTTCCATACCAACAATGGGAATACTATATTTATTCCTTAACTCTTCAATTGCCACACTTGTAGCAGTATTACAAGCAATAACTACTGCCTTAACTTCCTGTTTGATGATAAAATCTATAGCACTAAAAATATACTTTTTAACTTCATCTTTGGGTTTTGGTCCATATGGAACATTTAATGTATCTGCATAATATATATAATCTTCATTAGGCAATACTTTTAATGTATCATACAATACAGTAATGCCTCCGATACCTGAATCAAAAAAGCCTATCTTCATTTCTTCTATTCCTCCAATTACTAAAATCTATATATCATTTTTAACATGTATGAAATTTTATTTCACAATAATGTATAGATTTATTGCTTAGCATAATAATACAACTATGCAATGACTATCTTTTGTTAATGCTTTCATTATTTAATATTTTTGTATAGGTGTCAACTCAAAGTCTCAGCACTTTAAAAGATACACAATTGATAGAGTTGAAAGTAAACGTAACAAAAATTCCCGGCTAATTGCCGAGAATTTTCGTTATAGTTTTTGCGACCTGCAGGTGTAAACTTAGTTCACATCCCTTTCAATCGCTAATTCATCTTCTCAATTACAGTTGCTGCGGCCGACTCTAGTTCTTCCTCAGACAGATCACCGTTGAAATCATATATTGTGTAATATGCATCATTCTGCTTCCACTTTATCGTATGCAAAACAGTGATTTCAGGCTTTTGAGTCCTATCTTCATCTCCATTGCCAGGACCGTCAATCTCCTTTATAGGATATCTTACGCCGGGGTACTCCGCATATGTTGCTGTTATATCTCCGAAGGAAAGACTCTTCTTATTATCTCCTTCAATATGCTCCCGACTGGAGTTCAAAGCAAAAGGAAAATCCATGTAGGCTATCTCAAGGACAATCTGCGATTTCTCTTTGCAATAAAACGAAGACACTGTCTCATTGAACTTATCATACAATTCTTTCGTCATACCATCTTTAGAAGATACCATAATCATCGAGTCTGATTTTAAATCATAGCATCCGAGCGCCTGATGATCAAGAGTATAACCTCCGGCCAGATTCTCCGGTATTTTTGATATAAGGTCCTTACCGACAGCTTTTTTAACTCCTTCATAAGCATTATTATCTTCCTTTTGTGGTTCCCGGTAAGGAACTTTAATTGCCACATACTTTCCATCTTTCCCTTTTATGACATCATAAACCATAGACTTAATTTTTTCTATACTTTCTTTGCTAGCAGCCCTTACCGGCTGAACAAATGTATACGAAACAGTCAGCACAAGAACCATAGAACAGCACACCGCCGCAACTTTACCAAAGCGTGTTCCGAGAATGTTTTTTATTCTGTTCATATCTATTTTATCCCTTCCTTTCTGTGAAATTAGCCTGCTTTTCACCTCAGATGTCAAACATGGATCTAATTCGATCTTGTTTTCACCTTCGGATAGAGCTTTTTTAATCAAATAATCAAAATCTTTACTGTTATTCATTAGCTGTACACTCCTTTCCGGTGCAGCCGGTATAACCGGACATACGGATATGTTCATCAGAAAATTCCTTTTTCAGTTCTTTTTCAAGGACCTTTTTTGCATAATGCAGCCTAGATTTTACCGTGCCCTGGAAACAACCCATGACCTGAGCAATCTCCCTGATAGTAAAATCATTGTAATAGTACAATACAACGGTTGAACGCATTGAAGGTTTGAGACTGTTAATAGCTTTCCTTATAACGCTGCTTGTATGGTCACATTCAATTTTTTCAAGAACATTCTCATCGCTCTCCAGATCATACAATGCTTCTGCTTCAAAACTTACCGCCGGCCTTTTTCTTTCCATGGACACCATGCGCCAGCAAGTCCTTAAAAGTATACTGTTAAACCACACCGGAAACAGTTCCGGCTTCTGTAATTTTTTTATATTACGGAAACACTGGAAGAAAGCTTCTTGAACAATATCTTCTGCTATATTCATTTTTCCAGTCAGCTGATAAACTGTCCATAAAGCCTTTTTACCGGCAACCCTGTACAATTCATCATAAGCAGCCTGATCTTCCTGCTGGCAGAGTTTAATAATTTCCGCGTCAATCATTCCTTTGTCTTCCTCCTTTAAAAGGTGCACCTTTCATATATATAAGTGTATTGCATATTTAAATTTGTTCAAAATATTTTTTGAAATTATCTTTTATTTATTATAACCTAAACATTGGCAGTAACGTAAGCGTTTCAGGTAGGATATAAACATAGAGAATAGACAAAAACTGTGAATCAGCACAGGCTTATTTAGTATACCCATTTTACAGTACAGGGTAATATTAAAAGTTGAAATCTACTGATTGAGAAAGGAAATGGAATAAAAGAGATTGCCAACCAGATATCAGTAAGCTAAAATTGTATTATGGTGGTAAATCGAATGAAATTTGGAGTAAGGAAAGTGATATTGAATCTCCATAGGTAAGTAATTGTATATATTTTATTTTTACAAACAAGAGGTAAATTAGTATGGATTGCATAGTTGATATTAAAAAAGAAGGAAATAAAGTGGTAGCATCACTACCTTTTGATGCAAGGGCTGAATTTAATATTCCTAAAGGTTCTATATATGTTAAATGTGTTCTTGAAAACATTCAATTCAAATCTAAATTAATGTCAAGAGGCAATGGGAGATATTGTATTTTCTTTAGTAAACAGCTCCTTAAGGATATTGGGATTGATGGAAATGAGAAATTGAATGTTCATTTGAAAATTGAGCCTGACACGCCAACATTATTACCAGAGTTTACAGAAATGCCTGAATTGATAAATAATGAGGTATTGAAAGCTATTTCTCAACGAGCAAGCATACGTAGATTTAGCGAAAAGGATATAAACCATGTTCAGATGAATACTATTTTGAACGCAGGCCTTTGTGCTCCATCGGCGACAAATAAAAGACCATTTCATTTTGTCGTAGTCAAAGACAAGGAAAAAATGTTTAGCATAATTGGTTACAATCCTTATGTCAAAATGCTTAAGGGTGCACAAGCATGCATTATTGTATGTGGTGATAAAGTTGTTCAAGGTATACCTGAATGGTTGTTAGCTGATTGCTCAGCGGCTACTCAAAATATACTTCTTGCTATCCATTCAATCGGGCTTGGAGGCGTTTGGTGCGGGATTAAACAGGGGTCAGATTTTTACAAAGGTATAGTAAAGGAGTTTGGGTTACCAAATAATATACGACCAGTATCCTTAGTTGCTTTTGGATACCCAGGTGAGGAAAAAACACAATCTTGTAGGTTTGAAAATAGCAAAATTCATTTTGAAACTTGGTAAGATTATATTTATATGGGATATGCAACAATGACTAATAGGTCACCTGCTCACACCCCTTCACTAAGATAGGATTTATCTAAAGTTCACGGACCCACTATACCAATGGATTACTTTTGTAAAATTAAAGATGGAAAAGTTGTGCTTAGCGCAATACAATCTTGTCATTGACATGAAGGAAAAAATTTTGGATCTAGTGATGCTTTGAAGTTATACATAGATAAAACTTTGGAAATTCAATCCATTCTTATATTTGAGAGGAGGGTGTTATGAAAAAGAAGTTTTTATTGTTTTTGGTTTCTTTTTTATGTATTAGTTTGATATGCTGGCTCAACAAATATCAGGTATTCAAATTTTATGCTAATTTATACCCTGTTGAACAAAATGTAAGAGTAGTAAATTTTGCTATTGGCAAGTATTACTATGTAAATTTAGATGATGTCAACAATGGGTATGAAACATTTAATAAATATATGGAAAGCAAAGGCTGGAAACAGCTAGTTGAAGAGCGTGCCGGGGCATTGTATATTTATGAAAAGGATGGAGTTAGAAAAAATGTTGCCAACATTTCAACTAATGCTCATTTTTTGCTGTTTGATATGGATGAATCAAAAAGTTAGTATAAACTAGTTTTATTCTATTTAGATAGGAGATTGTTTTTATGCAAAAAAAGGTGGCGTTTTTTTTATCTGGAGTACTCATAGGCTCCTTACTGTTTGGAAGTGTGAGTGTTAATGCAGAGCAATGGAAAGCAGCAACAGCTACATTTAAAGTTTATGTGAATGGAGAAGTGTTTAAGCCTAGTGATATACCTGTACTAGTTGTTGAAGGAAGAACTATGCTTCCGTTAAAAGCTATTGGTGATGCTTTAGATTTACCTGTAAAATGGGATAGTGAAAATAAAAGAGTTTTAGTTGGTGGAAAGCTAGAAGAAAATCCTGCGACAGGAGATGCTGGAACAGGAAATATTGGAATAGCGGACAATAAAATCTATAGCGCGACAACGGCTACATTTAAAGTTTATGTAAATGGAGAAGAATTTAAGCCAGATAATGTGCCTGTACTGGTCGTTGAAGGAAGAACTATGCTCCCGCTAAAAGCTATAGGTGATGCTTTGGGTGTACCTGTAAAGTGGGATAGTGAAAATAAAAGGGTTTTAGTGGGAGAAACAGTACCGGAAGAAAATAATGAGGGTACGGAAGTTATCATGTATGATGCAACAGGAAAAGAGATTGCGCGTTGGAAAGTTGTAGAACAGGAGATATCGAATGTTATAGTTGATGGTAATCTAAAGATTACTATATTAAATGAGACAACCAATGGAACAGAATCTATTAGGAGCTTTGAAATTGAGGCTGAGAATACAAGCAGAAGTAAATCGGTAGAATTTTCTTTGTACGAATTTGGTAGTAATATTGGAATGGTATGCTACTACGACTCTGATGATGTGTCACATCCTAATTTCCATTTGTTAGAGCCTTCTTCCTCTTTAAGAACGACTTTGAATATTACAAATGCTTCGAACTATAATTGCACACGAATTTCTTACAATGATATTAGCATAAAGGTAGATGTAAAGACAAAAACTGACTCCCAAATCAGTGGTTAAATATAATAACTCAACTTCCCTAGCTTAAATCTTTCTTTACAGTTTGTTTAGATATAGTTATATGGGGAGTTGTGAAATGGATACAATTGGGCGGTTGAATTGTATAAGACCTTTCGAGGACGTCTGAGACACCCAGTTCTTATAGAATACTGGATATTATTTATATAATCGGAGGTAATAGCATGAATGATAATAATATGTTTGAAAGCAATAGAGCCGCTTGGAATGAAGCATTAGAATACCATCAAAAAGCAAGAAATAACTCCTTGAAGATTGGTTTTAATGATTCTAATTTTACAGTATTCAACGGAGAGTACGATAATATTGTAATAAACAAATTGAATCAAATTGATTTGAGCGGTAAAACTATATCGCAAATGCAGTGCAATAACGGCAGAGAACTGTTGTCGCTCATGAAGCTTGGCGCAAAAGAAGCTATAGGGTTTGATATTTCAGATACCGCCATATCTGAAGCCAAGCAACTTGCCGAAATTGCAAAACTAAACGTAAAATTCATAAGGTCGAACATATTGGAGATTGACGATCAATACAACGATTGTTTTGACTTTATATACATTTCAGAGGGATCGCTACAATGGTTTCCCGATTTGAATGATTATTTTAGCGTGTTATCAAGACTGCTTAAAAAAGATGGACAAATATTTATTTCTGAGATACATCCATTTTTTTATATCTTTGGGAACGGATTCGATTTTAAAAAACAGAATTTTGATAGTATAACCTCTTATTTCAAGAAAGGGCCTTACAATTACTCAACAGGAATTGATTATGTTGGTGGGGTGAAGTATGAATCAAGCGAGTGCTTTTGGTTTATGCACAAAATATCCGATATTATAAACGCTATAATTCAAACTGGTATCGAAATACAAGAATTTGATGAATACACTCTTGGAAATTCAGATAACGAAACATCGAAATTGCTTAATAACGCTTTTCCACGTAGTTACATCCTTATTGGAAAAAAGAAATAACCTCGTAGAATAAGCAATCTCCGACATATCCTGTTTTCCCCTTCTATTTAAATCGATGGAAGATTCATTTATAAAGTTAATTACAAGGAGATAATATAATGCCAATAGAACAAATGAGTAATTTTTTTAGTGCTCGAGTTGATGTATATGATGAACATATGCTTAATAGTGTAAGAGGATGTAAAGAGGGCTATATAAAGATGGCAGAATTGTTGCCACATGATGTAAATAATATATTAGATTTAGGTTGTGGTACTGGATTAGAGCTTGATGAGATATTTAAAACAAAGCCTTTAATTCATGTTACAGGTATAGATTTAACACAAGCAATGCTTGATAAACTGAAACAAAAACACCCTGAGAAAAACTTGACGTTGATAAATGAAAGTTATTTTGATTATGATTTTGGAATTGAAAAATATGATGCTGCTATTTCTTTTCAAACTATGCATCATTTTTCACATAATGATAAGATTAAGCTGTATTCAAAAATTTACTCTGCCTTAAAAATTGGGGGACAATATATTGAATGTGATTATATGGTTATAAATCAAGCAGATGAAGATTTATACTATAATGAAAATCAAAGAATACGAAAAGAACAAGGAATTAAACACGGAGAGTTTTATCATTATGATACTCCATGTACTATTGACAATCAAATTATGCTGATGTCAAAGGCGGGGTTTATTAAAAGTGAGATGATTTGGAGAGTAGAAAATACTACAATAATAGTTGCTCAAAAGTAACACTATGAATAGCCGGCATCGTATCTAAGTAAAGGGCAGTCTTATGGTGCATTCTGCCCAAATCGATTTATCGACTTCTTAGATACTAACCATTCTCGGAAATCCGGTGCAAAAGCCCTGTCCAAGCGAAATATTGTAATGACTTAGGAATAATTTCGGATTTTTCACATTTTATTTATATAAAGGACATGCATTCACCCTCTTCAGGTATAAATATTTGTCCATTTAAACTATGTTTTGTTTTAAAATTGCGAAGATCTTCTTTTGATAATCTGCAGTGATTCCAAGCATCCATGTGTACAGCAACAACTTTAGCCTCAGGTGTTTTTTTGCATATGGAAAGGATATCTTCTGCATCCATTGTAATGGCCTTACCCCGTGCAAATCTCGCCTCTCCGCAATTACTAACTATAATTTCCGGGTGATATTTTTCTATAGTCTTTTTAGTATGTGAACACCATATAGTATCTCCCGTTAAATAAACAACTGGTTCAGAAGGTGCTGAAATTACGAAACCTGATACAGGAGCCATTTTTAAAGCAGTAATAAAATGGCCGTGTTTTCCTTTTGTTCGGTTAATTTTGATATTTCTCCATTCGAAGTTATCTTTTACAGGTATAACATTGGTAAATCCAAACTTCTTTATTTTTACTTCATCTTTCGGTTGACAGAAAAGGGTTATGTTTTTTGGAAGAAATTTTATGGCTGCATCATCAAAGTGATCTCTATGCGTATGTGTAACAAATACTGCATCACAATCAACAATTGAATCCATGCTGACAGGCAGGTCTTTCAGTGGATTATCCTTCTTATTGGGAACATTTATTACGGCTGATATTGTATTCTTAGGACTCAGTACAGGATCAACCAAAATTTTTACATTATTATAGTAGATTATCATTGTAGCATGGCGTATAAAATGAATCTTCATTGTTCTTAACTCCTTTTTATTGTGGTATATTTATTATATGGCATCAAGCAATTGAGCCGTGGGATATTTTGCTTGAATGCACTTGAATGATGAAAGGATTTTTACTTGAATGATAGATCAAACAGATTTGGAAATTATTAAAATGCTCACTCAAAACTCAAGAAAGCAATGGCAGGATATTGGAGAAATAGTACATCTCACGGGTCAAGCTGTAAAAAACAGGGTCAACAGGCTAGAAAAGCTTGGAGTAATTGAGGGATATACTGTTAATATAAACTCAAAAAAATTAGGACTTGAAGTAACAGCTTTTATTACTATTTTTATGAAAACAACGGATCATATGTCTTTCCAACAATATCTGAAGCAAAGCGATTTAGTAACTGAAGCGAATAGAATAAGCGGTGAAGGATGTTATCTGCTTAAAGTACAAACAACCAGCCAAGAAGATCTTATTTCTTTTTTGGATGGGATATTAAAATTCGGTAATTATAAAGTTAACATGTCTATTGATAGAATAAAGTAAAATACATAATTATTAATAAAATTCCCAACTTAAAAAGGCATAATGGCCGAATATATATAATAAACAGAATTGCATGAGGGTTTAAAAAAATCCGTTTTCTAAGCAATATTTAAAATAAATATATTCTTAAAAAATTTATAGTATGGAGGTCGAATTATGAAGTTAAGTATCAGAATCAGAACTGCATTTGCAGCTGCAATTGCATTAGTGCTTTGCTCGCTTAGCCTTGTTCCAAACCAGGTGCATGCAGATCCTCAGCGTGGTCGGCCATACCTCAACTCAGCCAGGACTACATTCGTGGGTGACAACGGGCAGCCGCTGCGTGGCCCATATATTTCTACGGAATGGACATCGGCAGCGCCCTATGACCAGATTGCAAGAATTAAAAATCTTGGTTTCAATGCCGTGCACCACTACGCGGAGTGCTTCGATATCAATTATCCTAATGCTGGAAGCAAATCACCTGGGTATGCCGCTACTGAAATTGACAAGGTAGTGGAAAGAACGCGTGAACTTGGGCTATATCTTGTTATGACCATCGGTAACGGTGCCAATAATGGTAACCATAACACAAGGTATGCGAAAGATTTCTGGAGTTTCTATTCATCACGCTATGCAAACGAGACACATGTTCTATATGAGATACACAATGAGCCTGTTGCATGGGGACCACCTTATTCTTCCACGACGGCCACGCCAACCGGTGCTGTGGAAATGAATGTCGATGTATATAAGACCATCCGTGCAAACGCACCAAAAACTCCGGTATTAATTTTCTCCTATTCAGTGTTTGGCGGTACAGGAGGAACAACCGAAGCTTTGAAGGACATACAAGCTTTTAATAGTGCAGTTTTCGGCAAGCAGGACGCAGTGTGGACAAACGAAGCTGTTGCGTTTCATGGATATGCAGGCTGGGAGGCAACCAGTACCGCGGTGGATGGACTGCTTAAAGCCGGATATCCCTGTTTTATGACCGAGTATGCCGGAGGTGCTTGGGGAAGCGGAACGGGTGGATTTGATATCCAGCTTACATCCGAATTGGAACGCATGGGTGTTTCCTGGCTTACTTTTCAATATATCCCTCCTTCTGGTGTATCAGATGATGTTACAAAGCCAGAATATTTCTCGGCATTAGTTGAAAATGCCGGGCTTTCATGGAAGCCTGACTACGGTAATTGGCCGGCAGCTCGAGGTGTGCACGGTAATGGAGGATTACCAAGGAAAACATCGACCTGGGTCAATAATTTCCTGACCGGTACCACACGCATCGAGGCTGAGGACTTTGACTGGGGTGGCAATGATGTCTCATTTTATGACAAAGATTCTGAGAATAAGGGAGCACAGTACCGCCTTGATGAAGCGGTAGATATTGAAACGACAAAGGATGCCGACGGTGGATACAATGTTGGTTGGATTGAAGATGGAGAATGGCTCGAGTATACCATCTGGGTACAGCATCCAGGTTACTACAATCTCGCACTGCGTGTGGCAAACAACAGTGGAGGCAGTGTGCAGGTGAATTTCGGTAATCAGGATAAGACCGGAACATGGGTACTTCCGGTTACTGGAGGTGTTCAGACATGGAAAACAGACACACGGCAGGTGTTTCTCGGATCCGGACGGCAGAAATTGCGTATCAATGCTTTATCCGGCGGATTCAATTTGAATTGGATCGAACTATCTCCGGTATCAACAGGACCGATAGCAGATGGAACTTATAAATTTTTGAACCGTGCCAATACTATGACATTGCAGGAAGTAACCAGCAACAACTCTATTGTAACCAGCACTTACAAGGGAACAGCGGATCAGCACTGGAAAATTCAGCACATTGGTGGTGGCCAATACAGAATCTCATCAGCAGGCAGGGGTTGGAACTGGAACTGGTGGATGGGATTTGGTACTGTAGGTTGGTGGGGAACTGGATCCGGTACTTGTTTTATTATCAGACCGACTGGAGATGGTTACTATAGATTTGTGCTCGTTAATGATGGTACGAATCTGGAGATATCAAACAATGACTCAAGTAAGATAGAAGGGAAGGCATACCATGAAGGTGCCAATCAGCAATGGGCAATACAGTTACCTTCCGCTCCTGTGTTCCCGACGGGATTGAGTGCCACATTAAATTCATCCGGCAACGCTGTCAATCTTAAATGGAATACCACAACGGGTGCAAACAGTTACAACGTCAAACGGTCTACTACCAGCACAGGTCCTTATACAAAAATTGCCACAGGTATTACCTCGACAAACTATACCGATGATAGCGTGGTGGCAGGCGCAAAGTACTATTATGTGGTCAGTGCGGTCAGCAATGAAGTGGAAACTCTCAACAGTGCTGAAGCGACGCTGTTATACCCGAAACTTACCGGCACTGTTATAGGTACTACCGGTTCTTGGAATAACTCAGGGAATACAATCGCCAAGATTTTTGATAACGACCTGAACTCGTACTTTGATGCAGCTGCAGGAAGCGGTTGCTGGGCAGGGTTGGACTTTGGTGTCGGCGTGAGCAATGTCGTTATGCAGATCAGTTACTGTCCGCGACCCAACTTTTCACAACGCATGGTGGGCGGAATATTCCAGGGTGCCAATCTGGCTGACTTTAGCGACGCAGTGACGCTGTTTACCATTACGGCGCAACCGGCAACGGGTGTATTAACTTCGGCGAATGTGACCAATACGAACACCTTCCGCTATGTCCGTTATCTGTCTCCTGACGGCAGCTATGGCAACGTAGCGGAGATACAGTTTTTAGGTGCACCAAAATCTGCCGTAACACCAACTCCGACTCCTACCCTTATTGGAATTAAGGGTGATTTAAATGATGATGGCAAAATAAATTCGATGGACTTTGCATTGTTTAGATTGCACTTACTAGGCGTGACTCCTCTTACAGGAAAGAATCTTTCCAATAGCGATGTTTCTGGAGACGGGAATGCAAACTCCATAGATTTTGCATTAATGAAACAATACTTACTGGGTATGATATCTTCTTTTCCAGGACAGACTGAATCAACACCAACTCCAACATCACCAACTCCTACTCCAGCTGCTACTGCTAAATTCCATTGTTTTCTATTGTTGGGTCAATCCAATATGGCAGGTTATGCTCTGGCTCAAACCTCTGATAAAGTGGAAGACCCCCGAGTGCTTGTGTTGGGGTATGATAATAACCCTGCTCTAGGCAGGGTAAAGGATCAGTGGGATGTTGCATGTCCACCTCTTCATCCTTCATGGCTTGATGCCATAGGCCCTGGAGACTGGTTTGGCAAAACTATGATACAAAAAGTACCTTCAGGTGATACAATCGGGCTAATACCATGTGCTATCAGCGGGGAAAAGATTGAGACTTTTATGAAGTCCGGAGGTTCAAAATATAGTTGGATTACCGACCGGGCAAAACTTGCACAGCAAAAGGGCGGAGTTATTGAAGGTATTATTTTTCACCAGGGTGAATCAAATAATGGTGATCCTGCTTGGCCCGGTAAGGTAAAAACGCTGGTGGATGACCTTAGGAAGGATCTGAACATAGAAAATGCTCCTTTTATTGCCGGTGAACTGCTGTATAGCGGTCCTTGTGCCGGTCATAATAAACTGGTAAATCAGTTGCCTTCTTTGATTAATAATTGCTATGTAGTTTCTGCTAGCGACCTGGTTGTAGATCCTTCCGATACAACATATCGCCTGCATTTTAGTCATGATTCATCAGTTACCCTTGGCAAGCGGTATGCTGAAAAAATGATTCAAGTTCTCGGCTGGTAATTTGGCATAGATATTAGATTTTAAAGTACAAAGAATTTAAACTTGTAGTTCATAAGTAAAAGCTCCTGCAAAATAAGTAACAATTTTTATTTTGCAGGAGCTTTTGTGATATCTTCAAATTTCCATGGTCTATCCAGTTTTTTTGAGTTAGGAATCTATATGTTTCTTGAAAAACATTTTTCATTATTAATTTCCAAATTAAATCGACTATATGATAGAATTATTGTAGGCAATAAGATAGCTATAGGCATTTGACTAAATTTATATTTTATTTTGTTTTTTGAAGAAGCCTGTTGCTTATAGAACTAGGGAATAACCTAGATTTATTTAGAAAGAGAGGGAATAATGAAAACTGTTCAGTATAGAAAAACTATGATAATTGTTTTTATTATTTGTTTTATATTAGTGACACCTATCACTGCTGGAATAGTTAAAGAACAATTAATTGTTGGTGATATTGGCACAGCAGGATGGATTGAAACTTGGGAATGTAGATTACGCATGTTAGTTAGAAACGGCTTGTTGGAGGTATTTATAGTTAAGGTTGTAGTTATGAATAGCATTATATCTTTAATAGCCTCAATAATTTCATTTTTATTTGTTCCATCAAAAATTGAAGTTTAACTTTATGTAATAGTCTTTCTCATAGGTCTAGCTCAAACAGCATCATCTATGCTAAACGATTTTCGCAATGTTGAGAATCCATATGCCGTTTAGAGTGTGAACTTAATAATATTCAAAAACTGTCAAGAAGAGGATTTTTATGATTAATGGAATTTTTAAAGACACAATGACTTATAGAATATCTGAAGCAATACTAAGACGAATAGTATAAGCATAATACGAAGTTAGTTCGTAACATTTATATATTCTGAACTTTGAAGCGGTTTTTGATAGTACTAATTGAAGCTCAAAGGCGACGGACTTCAGAGAAGAACTCATTTTCATAAAGGGCATAGCATGAGGTTATCCTGCCCAAATCCACTCGTTTGGGGCGTAGCCCCATCAAGGAGAATGGCTAAGTGAGTTCAACTCGTGGACTTTGCAAATGTAAAACGTTAGCTGAAATCGGACACAAAACCACGAGCCATCTTTGGCTCGAAAAATCATTGGGGGATAACATGAAGAATAGGTTTCTGAAATTATTAATAATTATTTTTATTTCATGGGTTCTTGTTGGATGTAGTAATAAGGATAAAATACAAAATAATCCATCGTCAGATCAACCTAAAAAATCTCAAACAGTAAGTGTCATGAGAACTGATAAAAATAGTCCAGAAGAAACTATTAATGATTTTTTCTTTAAAGATATTCCTAAAAAAAAGCAATACGTTTATGAAGGAACTATATGGGGTGAAGCTTTAATTGCAAAAGAACAGTCTGAAGAGGCATACAGTGTAGAAGAGGTTAAAATAAAGGCAAATCTTACAATAACGGATATTTCTAAATTAATTGAAGGTAAAATATATGAATTGGATTTTACTATTCTTGGTGAAAAAGTTAGTCCTGCTTTTCGGGAACAGAAGCTTTTTTTATGGGTAACTAGGGAAGAAATATATGAACTTAGTCCAACAGAGAACTTTAATACAAAGGACCTTATTATCGATGGAAGATTTGACGACTTAGCTTATGCAAAGATTCTTGAGAAAACCGGACAATTACCAAGCGATGATAAAAATTTAATTCGGTTTTGTTACAAAGATATGAATTTTAAAGATTCAGAAAACCCGTTATTGCAAACAGAAATATCAGTAAAAAATAATATTTGTACTTATAATAGAACACACAATTCAGGACATTTTGAAAAATATGTGTGGGAAATTCATGAGGGTCTTACCTATTACTCTTTGGGATATGGTGCTAAAAAATCAGGAATGAGGTTAATGTACGTTAAATGATATTGGATGTTAAAAAATACTGGAAGTATTGTTTTACGGTGAAATTCCACTGTGGATTCAGGATTGTTTTAGGGGCATCCATCCGTGCGCCAGTTATTTAATATATGGAGGCTTACTGTGAATAGTAAGAAATTTATATTTATTTTAATAGCTATACTTGTTGTACTTATTTTGATCAGTTACTTTTATTATCCAATTATAAATTATACTTATTCTTCTTTAGATATAGTAAAAACTGTTCAATATGACCCAAGGAAAATAAAGGGAATAGAAGTATTTCCTTTAGAAACCGATGGTATTAAAGAGTTAGATATTAAGGATAGTCAAAAAATTGAGGAGTTTGCAGGCTTTATAAATTCATTAAGATTTAGAAAGCTAAGAGAAGCAGGTTTAATCGGTGGGGAAACACCACAAATAATGCTTGTTTTTACTTTTAACGATGGCACTAAAGAAAGCCTCGACATTCGTTATGCTAAGACAAGAGGCATTATAAATGAAATAATGAATGACTCATATTTGTTAATAGAATATGATAGAAACCCCTATAGATGTGTTAATTTTAGTTATGAAGGCTTTGAAGATAATATAAATAAATTTATCAATTAATTATATTTTCAGAATATGAAAGCTAGGTGCAATTGCCGTGACATCCTTGTCACGGTTTTCGGGTAAGGGTTTGAAGTTTTAGTTCACGTAAGTTTTATTATGCAAAGTAGAAATTTATATTTTATACGAGGTTATTAAATGAGAAATGGTATCTTTAAAAAAATCTCTATTTTAGTTTTTTCGTGTATTATTACCTTAGGGATATTATCAAGTTGCTCACGAGTGGATATGTTAGACTTCACAACAAATCGTGATGACAAGGTCTTTCGTGAAATGTTAGATAAGGTGTTTGTGGCACTGGATAACAAAGATAAAGAAGGGCTGAAATCACTCTTTGCCGTCTCTGCCATTAAAAAGAACTCAGACATTGACAGCCAAATCAATACTTTTTTTCAAGTATATAAAGGTCCATCAAAAATCGAGCATATTGATCTTCAGGAGACTGACACCTGATGAGCTTAGGTCAGTCGCCGAGAAGAACGATGCCTTCAATAAATTCGTATCTGTCATAGGCGAACCGAACTGTTCGTGGACAGTTTATGAATATTATTATTACGAACTTGATAACGGCTTGTTTGCTGTGTGCAAGCTGGATCATGAAGTCCGTCCCAGAGATTCTTCCGGCTATGCTGTAAAGCCTAAATCTATAGTAGCTATTTATATTGCAGATGAAAAAGACGATATTGAAACCATTTGGATGGCGGACGATATTGTTAAGGTAAATGGTAGGTATCGTTATTTCTCACCCGTTAAAAGAGAACTGTCTGAGGATTTTTTCAAATCTTTCGCAACGAGCAGCCACAGTTTAAGTAAACTGAAAGAGGAAATCGGACCGCCAAATACTGATGAAACATGGTATTGTTATTACAAGTTGGCAGATAACCGCTTTGTTGGATGTCACTATTCAGGTGACGATATAGAGGAGTTTTATGTTGCAGATTCAAAAGATAAGTTATACACAATTTGGGAAGCAAAATCTTCTTCTAAATAATTTCTTGAAGATTAAGGACGGATATAACACTTAGGTGAGTTTCCACAGCCGGCGTCGCGCCATGTACACGATATATGGAATTCCCTGCTTTGCTGCCTTTTATAGTTGATTTGTAATCCTTTGCGAGGAGGAGGGTTTGGAAGCAACGCGCAAGACCTCCCAATATACAGGCACACAGTTTATATATAAACAACGTATATATGCCTTATATTAAGCTTTTCATAAACCAAGTTAAGATAAACGCAAAAAACTGCCAATACCCCTATATTTAAAAGCTCCTAATTTTTTGCAGGTAATAGTTTTCCTCTCTAATCATATGGTCAGGCGTTAATGCTTTGAGAATTCCTAAAACTTTGCATTTAAGCTTTAACTCTCTAACCTTATTCAGATAGCAAACAAATTCTTCTATTTTCTTTTTCGCTTCTTCATTTAGATGCTTAAGTGCTCCAAGTCCTGTTCTTTCAAGCATCTTGCTGAGTTCATCAGTCTTTATTGCCAACGCATTGAAACATTTCTCAAAATCTTGAGCTTCATAGATAAGGCACTTTTCCGTCGGATCAAGATCACTTGCTATTATAGCTGCATGCCCTGCTGCATCTGGAATCCAGAGATTGTGGAAATTCAAATTCTCTAAAACAGTATTTTTATGAGCATTGATTTGTAAATTGCAAAGAATTATATAAAATTCCATGGCCTCATTTATCATATGATTATAAAATGTCGGTGGAAGGCTTGTATTTAACTGGCACTCAAGTAATCTTTTAAGTAAAACTCTTTTAAAGTTTATAAAGTTTACTAATAGATTCATACATTCATGTAAAATTGAATCGATATTATTTATTTCATCAAAACTATTTGAAATTTTATGCAATTTAGAAAAAGACTCTTTATAATAGTTTGCGAGGTATATTGCTTCCTGTTCATTATAGGATAATGACATGAGTATAAACTCTCCATGATCTCTCAAAATACCGGTCCAAAATCTGATTTCATCAATCGGCTTTAGCATAGGAAGGGTTCCTCCAATCAAAATGATACTATATTGTATGGTATATAACGAAATAAAGTTACATAACTCAAATTTTAATATTTTTGTATAAGTATCATTTAAGTAAGTAGGGGTCTCTTTATTCGGCTTGTTAATTGGCTTCTTATGTAACAAATCAACTATGATTAACATAAAATGTTATGAGGTGATTAAAATGCTAAATGAATTACATACTCATAATTTCCACGGAGTAACTACGTTTGACAGTGGGCATGTTCATTAGTATGCAGGACAAACTAGTGTAGAGTAACACTTCCTATCAAGCCGAATAAATTATATTGAGAGGAGTATTTTTATGTATAGGATTGAAATTGACACACAAAAAAGGGTATTAACCCTATTCAATGATAACAATTTGGTAAAGAGATATCCTGTTGCAGTAGGAAAGCCTTCTACTCCAACTCCACCCGGGAACTGGACCATAATTAAAAAAGGCTTGTGGGGAGCACAGTTTGGCGGGCACTTCATGCAGCTTAGCGTTCCGTGGGGAATCTACGGTATCCATGGAACCGATAAGCCATGGTCTATATCACAAGCAGTAAGTCACGGATGTGTACGAATGTACAGTCCTGATGCGGGTGAGCTTTATAATATGGTTCCCATCGGCACGCCTGTGCACATTTATTAGAGGATGAAGAGATATAAATAATTGGTTTTCTAACTTTGTCAGTATTGATTCTGCAATAAACGTTTTGGAAAATAACGACAGCTAAATAACGCTATTTTGATCACTCATTATTATATTCATTGTTTAAGTCCTTTGAAATCTGCAAAACTATAAAATCCTTTAAAATCAAATTTTATAAGAAAAGTGCTTCTGATAGGAGGTTTGTATTTATTCTAAAATAATGTTTATACTATAACATTAACGCTCATAAAATACTCAAATTAAAGGATGTTTAAATTGGAGAACAATGATTTAATTAATAAAATATATAAACTCAGTGATAAATATAACGTTATTTTAAAAGGCAATATTGTAATCTGTGGAAATGTTAATTGTGTATTATTTGGCCACTATTGCAAAAGTACATTGTTTTATAAGGATCTTTTTAAAGTTACGAAAGATACTTTAAGCGTAAATAAGGTTGCAAATAAAAACTTAAAGGAAATGAAAAAGCTTATAAAACAATATGGCTATAAAAAGGTATGGACCAAAGGCGTATTTTCTTTATATGGAGATTTAAGACCTTTGGCAGAAAAAGCAGGATTCGGTAAATGGTCTGAAAACGGATTGATTTCACACCAAAAATATGGAACTAATTTTTTGGTTTCGGCAATATTTTATAAGTAAGTAGTTACCTTTCTTTGTAAGAAAATCAAGTGAAGTAAAGGGGAAATCTTTCACAGAATGCCTGTCAGCATCACTACCATGTACTACTCAGGCTCATTAAAATTTTTTATTGTTCCTTTGTTTATTATTTTTCATAAATATTTAATTTGTTATATAATTAATTCATCAGAAATTCGAAAGGTGATTGATAATGTTTAAAATATTATCAAATGTTGTAAAGTGTATAGAAAAACATTATTTAGAAAACATCGCATGCAAAGCGTCGCGTCCTGCGACGGATTAGAAAGCATTGCATTGTAGTATTATTTGCTAGAATACTTATTGTGAGGGGTTAAAATGAAGTACACATTTATTTTATTGATATTTTTAGTTGTTATATTACTTATCTTTGTTTGTTACATGTTTATTAATAAGAGCGAGAGGAAGAACAATAAAATTGATGTCACTATTGGTAAGGAAAATCTATAGCTATCAATAAAACTTGTGGAATGGCTGCATTTTTATTGTCATCAGGTACTAAAGGAAAAAGAATTGCTTTAGAAAATAGTAAGATAGTTATGGCGCCACTATCTGGGAAAAATACAAGTGATTTGAGTGATGCGCAAAAAAAATCTATTGAAACTGTTATAAACAAAATGAATGAGATATGGTTAAAAAATACAGGACAAGACATTGCTAGAATAATAAATGATAGTGAAAACTTACGAGTATTTAATCAACATGAAGCAAGAGATTATGGAATTATAGATAGAATTGGATTTGATAGTTAAGGTTGGGGGGATTAAATATCGCTACGTCCTTACGCCGATTATATGAGTAGGTCTTTGTAGAGTATAATTGGTAAGGATAAAATGGAAATTTCTCCGTAAACACCCAGCACAAAGGGTAACTTAGTATGTAAAGGGGATAAAATATGAAGTCTAAAGTTAAACGATTGCTTATTATAATAGTAACAATTGTAATCATAACTGTTTTGGTTTTGTATGCAAGAAATTACTATTATAATGGTGACCAAAAAGAACATGCCAGAGTTGCGGATATAGTTAAGGTTTATTTAGAAAATAAATATCCTGATAAAAAATTTATTGTAAAATATAAAAGTTATACGTTTTGGTATACATTACGTGAGTTTACTGTTGCTACAGAAGATGACCCCCAAAGGGAGTATTCTATACTTACTGAACAGGATAAAATAACAATGGATGAATATTCAAATGCTGAAGAGTCGAAATAAAAAATGGCATAAATAGCTGTTTGGGAAATGGGTTTTTAAAAGAGCTTTTTTTATGTACAACTCTGGCTTTAAGGAGACATTTTATAGTTTTACAATGCTTTTGTTAAGATTGTTGCCTTAAGATGGAGGTCGCAGAAACAAAACAATAATAATATTATTGGCCGCAGCATCCGTGTTGCTCTTGCTTTGTGGGTCCGGTTCAGATCCGCCGCATACGCCACTTGGGGGGCAAGGCGGCGCCTCCTGCGCCGGTTGTGTAAGAAGGGCTATGTAGTTTTGAACAATACACACATATTATTTTGTAACTGCTCAGGCATTCCATCTCGGGGGATGCCTGTGTTAATATCTAAACATGGTCTTTGACCCCATGTCTAAAGATAACTCAAATAAAGGGATACCGTAGTGGAATCCCCATATCTTACAATTTAATAATTGCTAGAGTGTCTGAGGTATAAACGGTTCACCTTTTACCGCTTTCGCCAGACTTTCCATAACCTTTTGACCATTCTTTTTATAATAGGAAGAATATCTTGTTGGCTTAATAAGTATTTCAAAAAATGAGCTTTTGAAAAATCTCAAAGGTGAGTTAGAAACTGGTTATAAAAACAATAAGTATTGCCAATTAATGAGAAGTTTATGTATGAAACTTCAATAATTGGCAATACTATAGTTTTAGTCTTAATTTGGTATCATCATTTTCTATTTCACCATTGAGGTTAATATCACTATATTATCAATGTATGAGCTGAACATGCATTAATATAATTGATCTAAACAGTTGATTTCATCAGAGTAAAGCTGGAACTCATAAATCCTTGCTATATTATCATAATCCGCTTGATCAATATATAGTTGTACATACCTTGCTTCGATTCCCATTTGCAAATTTATATGAGTTATTCCGGTAGTAGTATCACCATCTAGCACTACATTCTTGATAGTCTTCCAGTCATTAATGCCATCAGGGCTGTATTTTAACGTGAAACTTCGTGTGTAGTATTGTTTTGTCTCTGGAAAACCTGCACCACGTTCATGAACTACCTTCAAACGCTGTATTTTATAGATATTGCCAAGGTCTACATTAAGCCATGAATTATTTCCTTTATCAGGACCTGAGCACCATTTATCGCCCCAGTTATTCCATGTGCCATTGACTGCTTTTGCGGGGGATTCTTGATTGCCATTGTATCCCCAATCCTCAACACTAGCATTGGCAGGTTTATTTAATGTAAGGTTTTCAGATGAACTTTGAGGGGCATCATAATATAGCTGAAACTCACAAATTCTTGCTGCACCATCAATATCTGGGTTTACGATATAAAGCCTCAAGTATCTTGCCTCTATATGGTTTGGTAGGTACCTGTTTGTGATTCCTTGTGTATTGTTACTTACGATATCTATTTTTCTCCATGTAATTTTATCATAGCTTGCTTCAAGCTTGAAATCCCTGGTAAACAAGTTGGAATACCCAAACCCTGCCCCGCTTTGATGTATTACCAACCATCTATTTATCTTTTTCACTTCACCTAAGTCTACGCTCAACCAAGAATCGGCGCCTTTACCAAAACCTGAGCACCACTTATCAGACAAATTTCTACATGTACCATTAACTGCTTTTTCAGGAGTTTCAATAGAATTAACAGTGTCTTTTGCATTCACTCTTTTGTTATATGCAAGATTACCCTTGTCAGGAACTTTAGGGTTACAATAAACCGTCTTTGAATAAGTTATGGGATATCCTCTGTAATTCAGAAAGTTCATAGTAACAGTATAATTACCTGCTTCATAATTAAAATCTTTAAAATCAACTTGACCTTTAATCATTCTATAGGCATGTTCCTTATTGATTTTTGTGTCTGGTATAGATATGGTTTTACTTGGTGATTTTACAGTAGCACCGGTAAATTCCATGGCATTGTAGTTTGTAAAATAGAAAGGAAGATTAGTGTCATTTGTTTTATCAGAAATTATCAAATTACTGTTATCTGCTAAATCATTACATGAAATCGATGTCACCGTTGACATTGGACCTTTTGGCATCATCCTCAAGTAACCATCACCATAACCCTTAATATCTAGATTTTGTGCAGTTGCACCTGTCTCCAAATCCACAATCTGGAAATCATTTAATACCGTAGGTAAAAAATCCACACTGTTTAAATCAGAAATCCTCAGCCATACTTTCTTGTTAGTTATATCTCCAACTAATTCTGTTAAATCAAAAGCAAAAGTTGCTGAAGATTCATCAAAAGTGCCATCATAAGAACGAAAACAATCATCATTAGCGGGGAGTATATTTACATAATTAAAGCCTTTTGGAGTATTTGTTTCCGATGAATCTGTTACTG
Organism: Acetivibrio cellulolyticus CD2; assembly: GCF_000179595.2. NCBI lineage: Bacteria > Bacillati > Bacillota > Clostridia > Acetivibrionales > Acetivibrionaceae > Acetivibrio > Acetivibrio cellulolyticus. Next base: position 1,362,921 of record NZ_JH556653.1, read on the forward strand.
CAAATTCAAAACCTGCATTTCGTAATTTTGATGTTACATTGACTTCTGCAACAATCTTCGGAGAACTATCAGTATTAACTGTTATGGAATAGAATCTAGTTCGATTGTCATTTGAATCTTCATCCATGCGTCCCATACAATTGAATCTTTTTACTCCGGTCTGGAAACCTGGAATTGATGATACTTCATTTATAGCATCATAGGCAATATATAAAAAACCTTCATAGTGATATTTTTGATAATATCCTGGCGAGAGGCCTGCGTTATTTGCAATAATAAAAACTCCGAGTTCTCCATTGTCTTTTATTCCATTTTCATTTATATCTGTCCAAACGTCATCGTTAAAGCCTACTATTGTCATCACATGGCCACCAGGACTAGTTCCTGTTCCATAAGAAGCTGCAAATTTATCAACAAATGAATCATCATTCGAGCTATTAGTATTATTTTTAATTTTTCTAAATTCATAGTTAAAAATTGAATTAGTATTAAAGGTAAGAATTTCACCATTTATAAGTCTTGACTTTATTTGTTGAAGATCAGTATCCTCAGGGCTAGTAATAGGTGTATATTCTTTTTCATCTGCACCAATAATTTCCACTTTCCAATCAGAAATTCTATTATTTAAAGCCTTTATATAATCGCTACTTTTTTGTGACACTGCCATATATTCAGGTTTATAAGGATTGAAAGGATAATCATTCAAGGTGAGACAACCTACAGATTGCATTTTATTGTATGCATCAATTGGATGTATTCCATCATTTTCACCCTTATTAAGTAAATTATATATCCATTTTGGTGAAAACTTTAATTTGTTCTCTGGATCATTTCTGACATCAAGATTCTTTGCCATAGCCATCATGTAAGTATATTGATAATAGCATGATGCTGAGGATACACAAGTATTGTGAAGTCCTGCTACCATAATAGGTGGAAAGTATTTCAATTTGCTATTGTCAACATATTTGGGCGAAACACTATATGTTGATGATAAGCTATTTGTTGTTACATCCTGACTTCTAAAAGCAGTGTTTGTAAGTGTTGATGTACTGCCTGCAATTGCTGATTCAACCAGTTTTGAAAGACCCTTTGACTGCCTTTCTTTATTTATCCTTTCAATAGCAAGTGCATTTGGTTTGATTACTTCTTTCGAGCTTTCTTTAACCTTTTCGTTTATAAGGTCTTCGGACTCTTCATCGTATTTTGCACCCAAAGTACAATCATACAATTGGCTTTTCTCAAACACTTTTGTTTCGGAACCTATTTTTGTTGCACTCAATGTTGTTGAAGGCAACATGCTGATTAGTAAAGATAATGACAAAATGCTTGATATTACTTTTTTCAAAAAAATTCCCCCTTATTGAATGTTTATTAGTTATTTGCGAAATGCTATAACGCTTGAATTTACTGCATTTCAAATTGATATTTTTATTGTTTTCCCCCTCCGCTTCTAGTAAAATATAGGTATCTAATCCAATTTTAAACAAGAGAAGGGGAAAACAAATGGTAAAACTTTATAAACAAATTTCTTTTGCTGACACATTCGAAGAATGTAAAGATGTTTTTCAAAATAATAAGCCAAAATTTCTTAAGCTACTCTCACAACATCTTGATTTATCTTCGCTTATACCACAGGATTTTTATTGGTCTTACCACAAAACTCTAGGGAGAGACCGTAAATATTCACTCTCTTCAATGCTTTCAGCATTAGTTCTGCAGAAAATTCTTGGCATTCCTACAGTTTCGCTACTCATTATTTTTCTTAATTTATGCCATGAAGCCCGTGAATTCTGTGGCCTTCCAGACGTCCCTCATAACTCTCAGTTTACACGGTTCAAACAAGATTTCGTTATTTACCTGGAAAACTTCTTTAACCACCTTGTAGATATTACAGAACCTATTTGCCAGGAAATTAACACTACTCTTGCATCCACTATCGCTTATGATACTTCAGGTATTGAAACCTTTGTAACTGAGAATAACCCAAAGTTCATAAATTC